>CAZDAO010000393.1:0-4090 GCA_964503015.1 uncultured Nocardioides sp.
CCAGCAGTCGAGGTTCAGCGAGTAGCCGTGCACGAAGACGACCGTCAGGTCGTCGTCGGTCGACGCCTGTCCGCCGAAGTCGGCGGGCTCGTCGATCTCCACGTGCAGGTCCACGGCGTCGTCGGCGACCACCACCCGCGGCGCGCTGTGCAGCTCGCCGAAGGCGACGTGCTCGCCCGCGGCGCGGTTGCCGATGATGCGGTTCTGCCGCGCGATGCCGACGGCGCCGGCGGCCGCGGCCAGACCGGCGGCACCGACCACGGAGCCGAAGATGCGGCCCTTGATGCTCAACGGGTGGTCCCTTCCAGGTCTCCGGGGGTGTCGTCGGGGGCGCCCTCGTCCTCCGACGCCTCCGTGTCGACGAACCGGCGCGAGAAGCGGCCGCCGATCCGGGTCACGATCTCGTAGCTGATGGTGCCGACCGCGTCCGCCCAGTCCTGGGCCGTGGGCTCGCCGGAGTCGCCGGGCCCGAACAGCACGACGTCGGTGCCCGGCGGCGGCAGCTCCCCGTCGAGGTCGACGACGAGCTGGTCCATGCACCCCCGACCGCGGATCGGCCGCAGGTCGTCCTGGACCCACACCGACGCCGCGTTCCCGGCCGCGCGGGGGATCCCCTCGGCGTAGCCGACGGGCACGACGCCCACGGTGGTGTCCTCGCCGGCGTGCCAGGTGTGTCCGTAGGAGACACCGTCGCCCGCGTGGAGGGCCTTGCTCATCAGCAGGGGCGCGCGCACGGTCATGGCCGGACGGAGGCCGAGCCTCGGGCTCACCCCGGGCGCCGGATCCAGTCCGTACGACGCGATCCCGCAGCGCACGAGGTCGAAGTGGGCCGACGGCCGCAGGATCGCCGCCGCCGAGTTGGCGAGGTGGGTCACGTCGGGATCGAGCCCGGCCTGCGTCGCGAGGCGCAGCGCGTCGCGGAATGCCTGCTCCTGGGCGGCGTTGGCGGGGTGGGCGGGCTCGTCGCTGGCCGCGAGGTGCGACCAGATGCCGGTCACCCGCACCCGGCCCGCGGCCTCGTGGGCGGCCGCGGCCGCGAACAGGCCCTCCCAGTCCGCGCGCGCGGCACCGCCGCGGGACAGGCCGGTGTCGACCTTGAGCTGGACCCGCGCGCCGCCGACGGCAGCCACCTCGTCGAGCTCCGCGACGGAGTAGGCGGTGACCTCGACACCGGCGGCGACGGCTGCGGCGAAGTCGGCGCCCGGCGCGGTGAGCCAGCAGAGCAGCGGTCCGCGGTCGCCGGCGGCGCGCAGCTCGAGCGCCTCGTCGAGCGTGGCGACCCCCAGCCAGTCCGCGCCGCCGTCGCGGGCGGCCGCGGCCGCCTCGACCATGCCGTGGCCGTAGCCATCGGCCTTCACCACCGTCATCAGCTGGACCGGCCCGTCGACGGAGACGAGGTCCTTGAGGATCCGTGTGTTGTGGCGGATCGCGGCGAGGTCGACGACGATCTCGGCGCGATGCGGCACGGGATCGGACATGGGGCCGATCATCCCAAACCAGCGAGGACGTCGCGCACCAGCCGCGGGATCTGGACCGCCACCCGGCTCGCGGTCAGCGGGCCGCCGGCCGCGGCCTCCGTCGCTGCGGCGCCGTGCACCCACGAGCCCACCGATGCCGCGTCGAAGGGATCGAGGCCTGCGGCGAGCAGGGAGCCGACGAGGCCGGCGAGCACGTCACCGGCACCGGCGGTGGCCAGCCAGGGAACACCGGTGGTGGTGACCCGGACGCGACCCGACGGGTCGGCCACGAGCGTGTGGTGGCCCTTGAGCAGGACGACGCACCGCCAGCGCCGGGCCGCGGCGCGCGCGTGCTCCAGCGGCCGCGCCTCGACCTCGTCACGGCTCACGTCGAGCATCGCGGCCAGCTCACCGGCGTGCGGGGTCAGCACCGCGCCCGGGACGGGACCGTCCACGTGGCGCAGCGCGTCGGCATCCACCACCACAGGTACGTCGTCGGCGCGCGCGGCGGCGAGCATGTCGCCGGCGTCGTCACCGCCACCGGGTCCGACGACCCAGGCCTGCACCCGGCCCTCCCCCACGACCTCGGGGTGGACGGTCCGCACCCGGTCGGCGACGGCCTCCGGGCCGACGTAGCGGACCATGCCGACCAGGCCGGAGCCGGCCCCGGCGACGGCGAGCAGCGCGGCGCCGGGGTAGGTGGCGGAGCCGGCTCGCACGCCGACCACGCCGCGGGTGTACTTCTGGGCGTCCGGTCCGGGCTGCGGCAGCAGCGCGCGGACGTCCTCGGGCTGCAGGGCCTCCACGGCCGCCTCCACGGCCGCCTCGGGGAGGTCGAGGCCGATGTCGACGAGGTGCAGCGCGCCGGAGGCGGTGGCGGCCGGGTCGGCGAGGTGCGCGACCTTGTGGGTGCCGAAGGTGACGGTCAGGTCGGCGCGCACGTGCGGTCCGTCGAGCTCGCCGGTGTCGACGTCGACGCCCGAGGGCACGTCGACCGCCACCACCGGCACGCCGGCGACCCGCTCGAGTGCCGCGACCGCGTCGGGCCGCAGCCCGGGACGGCCGCCGACCCCGACGATGCCGTCGACGACGACCTCGGGATCGGCCAGCTCGTCGAGCCGGCGGGTCGCCCGACCACCCGCCGCACGGAGCGCGGCCAGACCGTCGTCGCGGGCGTGCTCGGAGAGCAGGAGCGCCTCCACGCGGGCGCCGCGGGCGGCGAGACGGGCGCCGGCCCACAGGGCGTCGCCGCCGTTGTCACCCGCCCCCACGAGCAGCAGCACCCGGCGACCGTAGGCGCCACCGAGGAGGTCGAGCACCGCGGTCGCGAGCCCGGCTGCCGCGCGCTGCATCAGCGTCCCGTCGGGCAGCGCCGTCATCGCGGCCTGCTCCGCACGGCGTACCTGCTCGACGGTGTGGGCGCGCAGCACGTGCTCAGCCCTCCAGCACGACGACGGCGGAGGCGATGCCGGCGTCGTGCGAGAGCGAGACGTGCACGTGGGCCACCCCCAGCGCCTCGGCGCGGGCGGCGACGGTGCCTTTGATCTCGAAGCGGGGACGGCCGGTCTCCTCGGAGACGATCTCGGCGTCGTGCCAGGCCATCCCGGTGGGGGCGCCGAGCGCCTTGGCCATCGCCTCCTTGGCGGCGAACCGTGCGGCCAGCGACGCGGGCGGCCGGGTCGCCTCGGAGTCGGTGAACAGGCGCGCGCGCAGCGACGGCGTGCGCTCCAGGGACTGCACGAAGCGGTCGATGTCGACCACGTCGATCCCGACGCCGATGACCGGCATGAGCCGCTCCTCTCCGGACGCGCTACTCGACCGTGACGGACTTGGCGAGGTTGCGCGGCTGGTCCACGTCGTGGCCCAGCTGCGAGGCCAGCTCGCACGCGAAGAGCTGCAGCGGGACCACCGCGACCAGCGGCTGCAGCAGCACCGGGACCTTGGGCAGCGTGAAGAGCACGTCGGCGTAGGGCTCGATCGTGGCGTCGCCCTCCTCGGCCAGGCACAGCGTGCGGGCACCGCGGGCGCGCACCTCCTGGATGCCGCTGAGCATCTTGTCGTGAAGCTGGTCGCGGCCGCGGGGCGGCACGATGCACAGGATCGGCAGGCCCTCCTCGACCAGCGCGATCGGACCGTGCTTGAGCTCGCCGGCAGCGAAGCCCTCCGCGTGGAGGTAGGCGATCTCCTTGAGCTTGAGCGCACCCTCGAGGGCGACGGGGTAGCCCGCGTGCCGTCCCAGGAAGAGCACCGATCGGCTGTCGACGTGGTCGCGGGCGAGGGCGTAGACCTCCTCGGCCTTGCCGAGGACCGTCTCGATGTGGGCCGGCATGTGGTCGAGCTGGTCCATCACCTCGCCGATCTCGTCGCCGAAGCGGGTGCCCTTGACCTGCGCGAGGTAGAGCGCCAGGAGGTAGCAGGCCACGAGCTGGGTGAGGAAGCCCTTGGTGGAGGCGACCCCGATCTCCGGACCGGCGTGGGTGTAGATGACGCCGTCGGACTCGCGCGGGATGGTCGAGCCGTTGGTGTTGCAGATCGCGAGGACCTTCGAGCCCTGCTCCTGGGCGTACCGGATCGCCATCAGCGTGTCCGCGGTCTCGCCGGACTGGGAGATCGCTACCACGAGCGTCTGGGGC
>CAZDAO010000394.1:0-4060 GCA_964503015.1 uncultured Nocardioides sp.
GCACACTGAACCGATCGGGTCAACGTCCGCGCGGCAGGGCCACCGTCACGACCAGCCCGCCGTCCGGTCGCGAGGCGAGCGAGAGCGTCCCGTCGTGGGCGGCGGCGATCCGCTGGACGATGGCCAGCCCGAGGCCGACCCCGCCGTGGTCGTCGTGGAGGCGCTGGGAGCCGCGCCGGAAGGGCTCGGCCAGGGTGGCGACGAGCGTGGGGTCGAGGGGCGCGCCGGTGTTCTCGACCGTGAGGGTGGCGCCCGCGGCGGTCGCCCGGGCGGTGACCCACGCCCGGCCGCCGACGTGGTTGTGCACGATCGCGTTGTGCAGCAGGTTCGTCGCCAGCTGGAGCAGGAGGGCGCGCGAGCCCGAGGCGATCGCCCGGGCGTCCGCCGTGGTGACCACGACCCCGCGATCCTCGGCCAGCGGCAGCAGCACCTCGGCGGCCTCCTCGGCGAGGAGGGAGAGGTCGACCGGCTCGTGCTCGAAGGACCGCTGGTCCGCGCGGCTGAGCACCAGCAGTGCCTCGGTGAGGTCGATCGCGCGCCCGTTCACGGTCCGGAGCCGGTCGACGAGCAGGTCCACGTCCGGGTGCGGGTCCCTGGCGGCCACGTCGAGCAGGGTGCGGGTGATGGCGAGCGGTGTGCGCAGCTCGTGCGACGCGTTGGCCGCGAAGCGCTGCTGCTCCGAGACGTGGCTCTCCAGGCGCTCGAGCATCCCGTCGAAGGCGTCGGCGAGCTCGCGGAACTCGTCGTTGCGGCCGGGCAGCCGGATGCGGTGGTCGAGCGCGCCCGTGCCGGCGGCGCGGGTGGCTGCGGTGATCCGGTCGAGCGGGGCGAGCATCCGACCCGCCAGCACCCACCCGCCGGCCAGTCCGACCACCAGGAGCAGGACCATCATCAGTGCGGCCTTGGGGGCGAACGCGGCCCAGAGGTCGGACCGGCCGGGCATGAACGTGCTGCCGAACCCGTCGGGCGCGCCGGTACCGCTCGTGGACCCGGCCTCCTCGGGCACGTAGCGCAGCAGGAAGACCCACACGACCGCCAGCAGGCCGGCGCCGGCGACCAGGAGGAAGCCGGCATAGCTCAGCGTCAGCCGCAGGCGGACGCTGGGACCCGGCGGTCTACGCACGGCCGTGCGGGTCCGGCGCGTCGATGCGGTAGCCGACGCCCGGCACGGTGGCGATGACCCACGGCTCCCCGAGCCGCTTGCGCAGCGCGGACACCGTGATGCGTACGGCGTTGGTGAACGGGTCGGCGTGCTCGTCCCAGGCCCGCTCGAGCAGGTCCTCGGCGCTGACCACGCCGCCCTCGGCGGCCACGAGGACCTCCAGCACCGCGAACTGCTTGCGGGTGAGGGCGACGTGGCGACCGTCGCGGTGCACCTCGCGCCGGAACGGGTCGACCCGCAGCCCGGCGATCTCCCGGACCGGCGGCCGGTGGTGTCCGCGCCGGCGGTCCAGCGCGCGCAGCCGGAGCACCAGCTCCTGCAGCGCGAAGGGCTTGGTGAGGTAGTCGTCGGCGCCGAGCTCGAATCCCGATGCCTTGTCGTCGAGACGGTCGGCCGCAGTGAGCATGAGGATCGGCAGTCCCGACCCGGACGCGACGATGTGCGCGGCCACCTCGTCGCCGGACGGTCCCGGGACGTCGCGGTCGAGGACCGCGATGTCGTAGGAGTGGGTGCTGAGCAGCTCCAACGCGGTGTCGCCGTCGCCGGCGACGTCGGCCGCGATCGCCTCGAGCCGCAGGCCGTCGCGGATCGCGCCCGCCATCAGGGGCTCGTCCTCGACGATCAGCACGCGCATGCCCCGATGGTAGGGAGCGCGGTGTGTCGTCGGCGTATCGAAAAGTCCATACGCTCCGGCAACGTCGCGCTTCCTTCACTGGGCGCATGTCCCCTGCGCGTCTCACCGTCCTCGCCCTCGCCCTGCTCGCCCTCGGCTGTGCGGCGACCCAGGAGCCCTCCGTCCTCGCGCTGGACCGGATGGCGCCCTCTTCGTCGGTCGCGGCCCCCGTCCCCGAGGGGCCGCCGCGGCGGTCCGGCGGCACCGGGGACGGTGAGCTCCCTCCGGGCACCACGGTGTACGACGACCACCCCGGCATCGCGCGCCTCGACGTCCGGCTGCGCGAGCGGCTGCGCGCCGCGACGGCCGACGCGGCGGCCCAGGGGGTCGGCATCGTCGTGAACAGCGGCTGGCGGTCGCGGGCCTACCAGGCGCGGCTGTTCGACGAGGCGGTCGCCGAGCACGGCTCGGTGTCGGCCGCGGTGGAGTGGGTCGCGCGGCCCGGCACGTCCGTGCACGAGGCCGGGGCGGCGGTCGACGTCGGTCCGTACGCCGCCATCGACTGGCTGGTGCAGCACGGCGCCGACCTCGGGCTGTGCCAGATCTACGCCAACGAGCCGTGGCACTTCGAGCTGGACCCGGACGCGCGGGACGCCGGTTGCCCGCACCTGTACGCCGATCCGACCGACGACCCGCGGATGCGGAGCTGAGCAGCCGCGTCAGGCCGCCCGGGCGAACCAGTCCAGCGCGAGCCCGGCCACCTCCGCCGGAGCGTCGTCGGTGATGAAGTGGGCGGCGTCGTCGACGAAGGCCAGCTCGAGCCGGTCGGCGTACCGCTCCCGGTGGCGGCACAGGTGCTCGAGGAGCTGGGGGGTGGTGGGGTGGTCGCGCCGGCCGAAGACGACCAACGTCGGCACCATGAGCCGCTTGCCGCGGTAGACGCCGCGGGCCATGCGCGTCGCCTCGGGCAGGACCATGCGGCGGACGAGCGGTCGCACCGCCGCGTCGACCTCGGGCCGGGCGAACTGGGCGAGGTGCGCGTCGATGGTCTCCTCGGACATCGGGTGCGCGGCGTAACGCTCGGAGAAGGTCGGCCGGAGCGACGCGCCGGGTCGGTGCCAGATGAAGGGCGGGAGGTGCTGGAAGGCCGGTGCGAGCCGGGGGCTGAAGCGGATGAACGCCGGCCACACCGACAGCTGCACGGCGGTGCGGACGCGCTCGGGGTGGTCGTAGGTCAGCTGCAGCGCGGTGATGACTCCCATGTCGTGGGACACGAGGTGGATGCGCTCGATGTCGAGCGTGTCGAGCAGCGCGAGCAGGTCACGGAGCCGGGTCTCCCGCTCGACGCGTGGGTCCTCGGCAGTGGTCCAGCCAGCGCCGCGCAGGTCCGGGCAGAGCACGCGGTGGCCGCCCGCGGCAAGGAGCGGCGCCACCGCGTGCCACTGCCACCAGTGCTCGGGGAAGCCGTGCAGTAGCAGCACGGGGTCCCCCGTCCCCATGACGGCGAGGTGCGTCCTGAGGCCGGCGGTCTCGACGACCTGGTGCTGGAAGCCGGGCGCCTCGGGCAGCGACGGCGACCAGGGCGAAGGGGGTGAGGTGGGCGTGTCCATCGCGGCCTCCCGTTCGTGGCACCGATACTATGTTCATAGTAGACGGCGACGATGGAGGTGTCGATGCCCGCGGCCACCCGCGTCCGCGCCCTCGAGGCGGCGGTGGAGCTGCTGGGCCTCGAGGGCGTCCGGGCGCTGAGCCATGCGCGGGTCGACGACCGCGCGGGCCTGCCGCCTGGGTCGACGTCGAACTGGTTCCGTACCCGCCGCGCCCTGCTCGGAGGCATCGTAGAGTGGCTCGCCGAGCGCGACGTCGCGGACTTCGACCCCTCGTCGCTGCCCGTGGTCACCGGGGTCGATGGCCTGGTGGCGGGACTCTCCGCGATGACCGAGCTCCAGTCCGGGCCCTACGCCGCCCGCACCCGAGCGCGCTACGCCCTCTTCCTCGAGCTCGCGGACGACCCGGCGCTGGGTGAGCCGCTCAGGCGGCACCGGCGCGGGATCGCCCAGTGGCTGGAGCACATCGTGACCGAGGTCGGCATCCCCGACCCGGGGCCCGCGACCAAGGCGCTCATGGCGCTGGGTGACGGGCTGCTGCTGCACCGGCTCACGGTCGAGCCGGGGCTCGAGCTGCGTCCCGTGATCGAGCGTGCGGTGCGGGCGCTGGCGGGGTGACCCGTGCGCCTCAGCCCTGCAGGCGGTTGAGGACCGTGGTCATGTCGTCCTCGGTGTCGC
>CAZDAO010000395.1:0-1251 GCA_964503015.1 uncultured Nocardioides sp.
CAGGTTCTCGATCGGTGCGGTCTTGGTCGAGGTGGCGGCCGACAGGAAGATCAGCATGGCCGGGTGCGTCGTCGTGGCCACGAGCATCTCGTCGAAGCGGCCGAGCGCGTGCTTCCGGATGGTGTCGCCGTAGTCGACGCGCCAGGTGAACTGGGCGTCGCCGCTCACGGGGACGTGCAGCATCGCCTCCCAGAACTCGGTCATCTTCTCGAGCACCGGACGCCGCGTGCGGATCCGCCTCACGAGCAGCCATCGGCCGTAGTCGGCCATCACCTCCCAGCCGCCGCGCACCTCCTGGACCTGCCGCTGCCAGAGGTCGGCGGGCTTGCGGTCGAGGTCGGGCCACCAGCGGCGCACCGCGTCGGCCGAGGAGTCCGGGAACGACCCGGGCCGCGTGAGCTGTCGTTCGAACCACTCCTGCGCACCACCCGCGCGCACGACGTCGCGCGCGAGCGCGGCGTCGACGCCGTAGCCGAAGCGCGTGACGAGATGGCGCTGCGACGGGGTCAGCAGCTGCGACTTCTTCTTCCTGGCCACCGAGGTCCTCCCGTACCCGAGCCACTTCCGAGACGGATCACTGTCCCACGCCGGGAGCCGGACGCGAAGTCGAACTCGTATTTCACTTGCCCGGCGCCACGGCTTGCGGTCCCATCGCCCGGTGGAGATCCGAGAGCTGGACACGACCGACCCCGCCGCCCGCCGGGCCTGGTACGACGTCCGCGAGCGGTCGGTCCGCGCCGACCGGCCCTACGCCCTGCTGGCGACGTACGCCGCCTTCGAGGTCGTCGCCACCGCGCCCAGCACCTACTGGTCGCGCACCTGGTTCGAGGCGGTCGACGCAGGACAGGTCGTCGGGGTCGCCGAGCTCGAGCTGCCGCTGGAGGAGAACCTCGACCTCGGCTGGTGCGAGGTCGCGGTGCTCACCGGGCACCGACGCCGCGGCACGGGCCGGGCGCTGTGGGACGCCGTCGTCGCACGGGCCCGTCGGCACGGCCGGAGCCGGCTCGGGGGCGAGGTGAGCCTCGACCTGGCCGTGCCGGGCGCCGGCCTCGCGTTCGCCACCGCCGTGGGTGCCGTCGAGAAGCACCACGAGGACCACCTCCTCGCCGACCTCCCGCTCCCGCCGGCTCCGCTGGACCCGGCCTACGACCTCGTCGCGTGGCAGGGCCGATGCCCCGACGAGCACCGCGCCGCCTACCTCGCGATGCGCAACCAGATGAACGCCGACGTCCCGACCGGCGACCTCGACCT
>CAZDAO010000395.1:1351-4057 GCA_964503015.1 uncultured Nocardioides sp.
CTCGGCGCCGCCCTGAAGTCGGCCAACTACGCCGACCTCCCGCCCCACGTCACGCAGGTGCACACCTGGACCGCTCCCGACAACACCGCGATGCACCACACCAACACCGCCCTCGGCTTCCGCGTCGTGGAGCGCATGTACGAGGTCGAGGCACCGCTGACCGCTGGTCGAGGAGGGACGAAGTCCCGTCACGAGACCCCCGATAGGGTGCGCCCCGAGGGGCGGTAGCTCAGTCGGTCAGAGCAGAGGACTCATAATCCTTGGGTCGTGGGTTCGAGCCCCACCCGCCCTACGAATGGCGTGCCCCCACGTCTGCGTCAGCCGCCGGCGACCGACGCGTCCCGCAGGCACAGCCGAAGCGCGCTGGACCGGAACGCCGCGCCCGCGTCGCCCGCCGGCATCCGGCGGGCCATCACCTCCTGGGCGGCGGCGTGCGCTAGGGCGATGACAGCGGCGAGCAACCAGTCCGTTGAGTTCCCGACGTGCAGCAGGTCCCGCTCCCGGGCGCGTTCCAGCGCCCGCCGCAGGCCACCGGTGACCGGCTCGTGCTCGTCCCTCACGTCGGTGTCACGAGCGCGCGAGCTGCCTGCGAAGACGGCGGGATTGAGCAGGGCTGGGTGCTGGTGGACCAGGCCCCAGGCACGGTCCAGCCACACCTCCAGCCCTGCGCGCGGGTCGGACGGCAGCTCGGCGTCGAGCGCCTCCGCTGCCGCTTTGAACAAGTGGGTGACGACTGCGTCGTACAGCGATTCGCGTGAGGCGAAGTGACTGTAGGCGGTCTGCCGGCTCAGGCCGGCCGCTGCGGCGATCTCACCCATCGACGGGTCGCCCCCCCGGCCGAGCAGCTCGACTGCGGCTGCCTGCAGCCTGTCGACGTTGTCCCTCGCGTCACTGCGCTGTTGACGACTTTTCCCTGACATGGTTGTCAACGATAGGCGGCTTCCTTAAACTTGACAGCCATGTCAAGGACGATCGGTGATGCTGACGACTTGGTCCGTTACCTCGTGCAGTATCCCGAGGAGGTGACGTTCGGCGACGAGCCTCCGGAGACCGTGCTGGATCGCTATCACACCCGCGATCACGTCCTGGTCAACGACGGCATCGTGCTCGACCGCCAGCGGCTGCTCGCGCACGTCGGTCCGGCGCGCAAGCGGACGTCCGCCGTGGTCGTCGAGGTGAAGGACGCGCTGGTGGCTGGGGACCGGGTTGCTGCGCGCTACGTCCTGACCGCGCACCTGCGGAAGGGGAGCGTGATTGCCACCGAGATCCACATGTTCGGCACGCTCGCTCCGGACGGGCGGCTACGGCGCATCGATCAGCTGACCCGCACCGCCTGAGCAGCAACCGCCGCCACCGACGCGGGCGCTCAGCCCTCGCCGGCGATGAGGTACTCCTCGCCCTGCTGCGTCAGCTGCAGCGTCACCTGCTCGGTCCTCGTGTCGCCCGAGGTGGTGACGTAGTCGACCGTGTAGGACGCCGTCATGGCGTCCTTGTCGACCTTGATCTTCGACGGCCTCGCGGACTCGATGGTGCTCCAGAACCCGGAGTAGCCCTCGTAGCCGCCGCTGGCGGCCTGGAACTCCGGCGTGAGCATGGCGAACGCCGCCTGGGGGTCGGACGTGACCGTCGCGAAGTAGTCCTCCACGAACTTCTTCATCTGGCCCGGGGAGCCGCCGGCCGCGGGCGGCTCGGTGTCGGGCTCCTCGGCGGGATCCTCCGTGGGGTCCTCGGTGGGCGACGGTTCCTCGGACGGGGACGGCTCTGCGGACGTCGACGGCTGGGAGCTGCTCGTGCTGCCTGCGTCACCGGTGGGGTCCGCGTCGTCGCCGGGCCAGAGCAGCCACGCGGCCAGCCCGGCGACCACGACGAGTGCCAGCGCGGCGGCGGGCCACCCCGGCGTACGGCGACGAGGCGGCTCGGCCTGCTCGACCGGCGTCGGTGCCGGCGTGACCGGAGCGACGGGGACCGGGGTGGTGGCCTGCGCCTGCCTGTCACCCTGACCGTCACCCTGCCCGGCGCCCTCGTCGAGGTCGCGGGGCGGGGGAGGCGCTGCGGCCATGGCGACCGTGGCGTCGGGGTCCTGCGGTCGGGTGCCCGCGGGAGGGGCGACCGGCTCTCCACGAGCCGCCCGCCGGAGCTCGTCGCGCACCCGCCCCACCGGCCACCGGGCCGCGGGGTCCTTCACGAGCATCACGGCCAGCAGCGCGGCGAGCGGGTGGTCGTCCGGCAGGCGCGGCGGCTCGTCGTGCACGATCCGGTAGAGCCCGCCCATGACGTTGTCGCCGACGTCGTACGGCGGCCGCCCGGTGAGCGCGAACCACAGCGTCCCGCCGAGCGACCAGACGTCGCTGGCGGCCGTCGCCGGGGACCCCGACGCCACCTCGGGCGCGAGGTAGGCGGGGGAGCCGGTGATGAAGCCGGTCTGGGTCAGCGCGGCGTCGGTGCCGGACCGGGCGATCCCGAAGTCGCCCAGCTTCGCGTGGTTGTCGTCGCCGACCATGATGTTGCCCGGCTTCACGTCGCGGTGCACGATGCCCGCCCGGCCGGCCTGCACGAGGGCGTCAGCCGCCTGCGCGACGATGCCCGCCGCCCGGGTGGGCGGGAGCGGGCCGTCCTCGGCCACCACCTGGGTGAGCGTGCGGCCCCGGACCAGCTCCATCACGAGCCAGTAGCAGTCCTCGTCCTTGACGAGGTCGAAGATCGACA
>CAZDAO010000396.1:0-961 GCA_964503015.1 uncultured Nocardioides sp.
GGCGCGTACGACGGCGCTCGGGCTCGGGCGGCCGAGCTGTCCGGCCATCCAGACGCTGGTGCCCACCACGGCGTCGAGGTCGACGCCGTGGTCGATCCCCAGCCCGGTCAGCATCCACACGAGGTCCTCGGTCGCGAGGTTGCCCGTGGCCGACCTGGCGTAGGGGCAGCCGCCCAGGCCGCCGGCGCTGGCGTCGAAGGTGGTGATCCCCTCCTGCAACGCGGCGAAGGTGTTGGCGAGCGCCTGGCCGTAGGTGTCGTGGAAGTGCATCGCCAGCCGGTCGGTGCCGACACCGGCGGCGGCGAAGGCCGCGACCAGGGCCTTCACGTGGCCGGCGGTCGCGACGCCGATGGTGTCGCCGAGGCTGAGCTGCGAGGCGCCGAGGTCGAGCAGCCGGGTGCCCGCGGTGACGACCTGCTCAATCGGCACGGCGCCCTCCCACGGGTCGCCGAAGCACATGCTCACGTAGGCGCGCACGTCCATCCCGGCCTCGCGGGCACGGGCGACGGTCGGCTCGAACATCGCGAACTGCTCGTCGAAGGTGCGGTTGAGGTTCTTGGTCGCGAAGGTCTCGGTGGCGCTGCCGAAGATCGCGATGTGCTCCAGCCCCAGCTCGAGCGCCCGGTCGAGCCCGCGCTCGTTGGGCACCAGCACCGGGAGGTGCCGACCCTCGTCGCCGAGCTCAGTCATCAGCAGCTGCGCGTCCGCGAGCTGCGGCACCCACTTCGGGTGCACGAAGCTGGTGGCCTCGACGACCGGGAGCCCGGCGGCCACGAGGCGTCGTACGAACTCGGCCTTGACCTCCACCGGGACGATCGCCTGCTCGTTCTGCAGGCCGTCGCGCGGGCCGACCTCGTAGATCGTGACGCGCTCGGGCAGGCCGTCGGCGCCGACGGTCATCGGCAGGTCAATCATCCGAGGGCTCCACGACGAACAGCACGGCGCCGAGCTTGACGAGGTC
>CAZDAO010000396.1:971-4052 GCA_964503015.1 uncultured Nocardioides sp.
GCCGTCGCGCGGGCCGACCTCGTAGATCGTGACGCGCTCGGGCAGGCCGTCGGCACGCACCTGCATGGGAAGGTCGCTCATGCGTCGGCCTCCACCACGAACAGCACGGCACCGAGCTTGACCAGGTCGCCGGCCGCGGCGCCGACCGTGGCGATCGTGCCCGCGAAGGGCGCCTTGAGCGCGAGCTCCATCTTCATCGCCTCCATCACGCCCAGCGTCTCACCCTCGGCCACGGCCTGGCCCTCGGCGACCTTGACCGCGAGGACCGTGCCGGGCATCGGGGCGGTCAGGGTGCCGTCGCCGACCTCGGGGCCGTGGTCGGCGAAGGGGTCGCGGACCTCGAAGACGTGCCGCTGGCCGCGGTGGACGAGCTCGACGGTCCCGCCGACCTGGGTGGCGGTCGCCTCGTGCCGCTCCCCCTCCACCTCGGCATCGATGGTGCCGATCCCGGCACGCAGCGGCAGGCCGGACACCTTGCAGGCGCGACGACCGTCGACGGTGCCGTCGCCGACGGCCACGACCTCGTCGAGCTGGACCAGCCGTGGCGCCTGCTCGCCGCCCAGACGGAACCCGTCACGGGCCCACGGGCCGCCCGGCTCGTCGTCGCGCGTCTCGTCGGGGGCGAGCACGAGGGCCGCGAGCACCCGCGCGAGATCGCGAGACGGTGCGGGCACCTCGTGGTGGTCGAGCCACGACGTGTCGATGGCGGCGTCGCGGAACTCGTCGCTGTGGGCGAGCGCGCGCAGGAAGCCGGCGTTGGTGGTCAGGCCCGTGATGACGACGTGGTCGAGCGCCTCCACCAGGTGCGCCCGGGCGGCCTCGCGGTCGGCCGCCCAGGTGATCACCTTGCCGAGCATCGGGTCGTAGGAGGTCGACACCTCCTGCCCCGACTCGAGGGCGTGGTCGACACGGACGCGCGCGTCGCCGTCGTGGTGCAGGGCGGGACCGGACCTGATCCCCCCGCGCTCGGCGCCCCACCGCACGTGCCGGGCGCGGCCCGCCTGCGGCAGGAAGCCGTGGAAGGAGTCCTCGGCGTAGACGCGGGCCTCGATCGCGTGGCCCTCCAGCGTGACGTCCGTCTGGTCGATGCCGAGCGGCTCGCCCGTCGCGATGCGGAGCTGGAGCTCGACGAGGTCGACCCGCTCCCGTCCTCGGTCCGTCTGCACCCGGGTGACCTCCTCGGTCACCGGGTGCTCGACCTGGAGGCGGGTGTTCATCTCCAGGAAGTAGAACTCGCCGGTCGCGTTGTCGAGCAGGAACTCCACGGTGCCGGCGTTCGTGTACGACACCTGCCGCGCGAGCGCGACGGCGGCCGAGGTGATCGCCTCGCGCTGCGCCTCGGAGATCGTCGGCGCCGGCGCCTCCTCCAGCACCTTCTGGTGGCGCCGCTGGGTGGAGCAGTCGCGCTCGAAGAAGTGCAGGACGTGGCCGTGGGCGTCACCGAGCACCTGCACCTCGATGTGCCGGCCGGACTCGACGTACTTCTCGATCAGCAGCGTGTCGTCGCCGAACGAGCTCGCCGCCTCGCGGGCCGCGGCGGCCCTCGCCTCCGCAAGCTCGTCGGCACTGCGCACCACCCGCATGCCCTTGCCGCCGCCGCCGGCCGCGGCCTTGACGAGGACGGGGTAGGCGAAGGTCTCCGGGTCGTCGTCGAGGGCGTACGACGGCACGACCGGCACGCCGGCGGCCACCGCGATCTCGCGGGCGGCGTCCTTGCGCCCCATCGCGTCCATCACCTCGGCGCTCGGGCCGACGAGCGTGATGCCGGCGCCGGCGAGGGCGCGCGCGAAGGGCGCGCGCTCGGACAGGAAGCCGTAGCCCGGATGGACGAAGCCGGCCCCGCACTCGCGGGCGGCCGCCACGACCGCGTCGACGTCGAGGTAGGAGGACACCGCGACCGCGCGGTCGGCCTCCCGGACGTGGGGCGCGTCTGCGTCCTGGTCGGTGTGGAGGGCGACGGTCTGCCAGCCGAGGCGCCTCGCCGTCCGCATCACGCGGATCGCGATCTCGCCACGGTTGGCGATCAGAAGAGTTCTCATCACATCTTTCCCATCAGGGGGTTTCGACGCGCCCGTCGCGACCTCGTGCCTCGGTCGCGGGGCTTGCTCAACCTGGTCGCGCCCACGCGACGCGCTCGTTCCTCGCTCGTCACTGCGCGCCTCACATCCGGAAGACGCCGTACTTCGGCTCGGGGATCGGGACCGCGGAGGTCACCGAGAGGGCCATGCCGAGCACGCGGCGGGTGTCGGCCGGGTCGATGACGCCGTCGTCCCAGAGGCGCGCGGTCGAGTAGTACGGCGAGCCCTGGGTCTCGTACTGCTCCCGGATGGGGGCCTTGAAGGCTTCCTCGTCCTCGGCCGACCACTCCTGGCCGGCCTTCTCCAGCCCGTCGCGGCGCACCGTGGCCAGCACGCCCGCGGCCTGCTCGCCGCCCATCACCGAGATCCGGGCGTTGGGCCACATCCAGAGGAAACGGGGGTCGTAGGCGCGGCCGTTCATGCCGTAGTTGCCGGCGCCGAAGGAGCCGCCGATGACCACGGTGAACTTCGGCACGACGCTGCACGCGACGGCCGTGACGAGCTTCGCGCCGTCGCGGGCGATGCCCTTGTTCTCGTACTCGCGCCCGACCATGAAGCCGGTGATGTTCTGCAGGAACACCAGCGGGATCCTGCGCTGGTTGCACAGCTCGACGAAGTGCGCGCCCTTGAGCGCCGACTCGCTGAACAGGATGCCGTTGTTGGCGACGATGCCGACCTCGTGGCCGTGGATGCGCGCGAAGCCGCACACCAGCGTGTCGCCGTAGAGCTTCTTGAACTCGTGGAACCGGCTGCCGTCCACGATGCGCCGGACCACCTCACGCACGTCGTACGGCGTGCGGGTGTCGGTGGGCACGACGTCGTGGAGCGACTCCGGGGGCTCGTGCGGCTCCTCGACCGAGGCGGGGTCGATGCGCGAGGGCTCCGGCGGCGGGAGCGTGTCGATGACGCTGCGCAGGATCGCCAGCGCGTGGGCGTCGTCCTCGGCGAGGTGGTCCACGACGCCGGACGTGCGGGCGTGCACGTCGCCGCCGCCGAGCTCCTC
>CAZDAO010000397.1:0-4041 GCA_964503015.1 uncultured Nocardioides sp.
GCCCATCTCGCTGCACACCCCGCTCGGCGAGGACGGCGACTCCGAGTTCGGTGACCTGATCGAGGACTCCGAGGCGATCGTCCCGGCCGACGCGGTGTCCTTCACGCTGCTCCAGGAGCAGCTCCACGCGGTGCTCGACACGCTCTCCGAGCGCGAGGCGGGCGTGGTGTCGATGCGGTTCGGCCTGACCGACGGCCAGCCGAAGACGCTCGACGAGATCGGCAAGGTCTACGGCGTGACCCGCGAGCGGATCCGCCAGATCGAGTCCAAGACCATGTCGAAGCTGCGCCACCCCAGCCGGTCGCAGGTCCTGCGCGACTACCTGGACTGACCCCGGCCGGCTCCGCGCCGCCAGAGCAGCGTCGTCCCCGCACGGGGGCGGCGCTGTTCTGCGTCCCGGGCCTTGACGGGAGCGGCGGACGGACGGAGCATGCAAGAACGCGAAGATGAATTCGCGTCCATGGATCTCGGGAGGACCCATGCTCCGACGCAGTGCTCGTGACCGGTCGGCGGTCGCCGGCGTGCTCCTCGTGACGGCAGGAGCGCTCGCCGCGCTCGCGCCACCGGCCCAGGCCGACCCGCTGCCGCCGACCGCGGTCGCGATGGGCGACAGCTTCATCAGCGGCGAGGGTGCGGGGGCCTACCAGGCCGTCACCGACCAGGCGGGCGTCGCGCAGGCGTTCCCCGGTTGGTCGGCACCCAACAGCAACGCCTTCTTCTGCCACCGCTCGGCCAACGCCTCGATCCAGGTCGCAGAGCTGCCGGGGATCACCCGGCGGGTCAACCTGGCCTGCTCGGGTGCCCAGCCGGCCGACATGGCGTCAGCGTCGAGCGCGCGGCCCGCGGGGCGTACGGTCGCCTCCCAGACCAGCCAGCTGCGCACGGTGGCACGGACGGGCGACATCGACCTGGTGCTGCTGGGGCTGGGCTCCAACAACAGCCAGTTCACCTTCGGCGGAGTGGCGGCGGAGTGTGCGGGCCGGTTCGTGGCCGACGGCTACACGGGGTGGTGGGAGGTGTGGATCCACTTCGCCAACTGGGTGACCGGCGCCGAGCTCAACGAGCGCGCGTGCAGCGACGCCGACTTCGCGACCGCGGCCCAGCTCGCCGCGGCCCGAGCGGAGACCACGGCGGCGGTGCGCCAGGTCCTCGACGTGCTCGACGAGGTGGACGCCGACGGTGACCACCGGGTGGTCCTGCAGGACTACACCAACCCGCTCCCTCCGGCGTACGCCGAGCAGTACCGCACCGAGGACGGCCGCAGCGACACCCGCGACAAGTACCGCGCGCTCGTCGACGAGAGGTACGCCGCGGGCTGTCCCGCCGACATCGACTCGCTCGGACCGGCCCACCGGTTCAGCCAGAACCTCGGCAGCCTGGTCGCCGGCGTCGCAACCACGCTGCAGGCGGAGCGGCCGACCGCGAGGATCACCTACCTCGACGTCCAGCGGGCCTTCGACGGCGCCCGGCTGTGCGAACAGCCCGGCAGCCCCGCGAACGCGCTGGCGACGCCGCTGCGGGTGATGGACGGTCCCAGCGGCGTGCACGTCCAGAGCTTCGCGCCCTACGACAAGTTCGACATCAAGCGGGTCACCGACACCTGCCAGTCCTACTACCAGACCTGCCAGGAGTCGTGGCACCCCAACGCGGCCGGGCACCGGGCCCTCGGCGCCTGCCTGCGCGGGGCCTGGCTGGCGGGCACCCGGAGCGTCACGTGCGCGCGCAGCACGTCCGGCGCCATCATGGTCCGGTGAGCGGCACTCGGCGCAGCCCCCAGCAGGACCGGTCGCGGGAGACCGTGGGCCGGATCCTCCTCGCCGCCGAGCACGAGATCGGTGAGCGCGGCGTCGCCGGTGCCAGCACGACGCGCATCGCGGCGCGCGCCGGGCTGTCCGTCGGAGCCGTCTACCGGTTCTTCGAGGACAAGGCCGCGATCGTCGACGCGCTCGCCCGTCGCTACCTCGAGGCCGTCGCCCCCGCCTACACCGAGGTCGTGGCCGGCATCCGGTCCGTCGACGACCTCGAGACCGTCCTGGGCGAGCTGCTCCGGCGTGCGGCAGCCCTGCAGGAGCAGCACCCCGGCTACTACCGGCTCACCGAGGAGCTCGCGCCCGAGCGTGGCGACTCACCCGCCCACGCCGTGCGCGAACACCTCGTGGACCTGTTCGCCGACGCGCTGCGGGGGACCGGCGTCGACCAGGCGCCTGGCGACCTGCGCCGTGTCGTGGAGCTCTGCATCGAGACCGTCCGGCACACGCTCGCCCACCGACCGCCCGGGCACGAGGACCGGGAGGCCTCGCTGGCCGAGGTCGAGCTGATGCTCCGCGCCTACCTCGACGCGCGGCTCCGGTGACTGCCGCCTTGCGCCGGGGTCGCGGCCTCGTCGTCGCAGCGAGCACCGTGGCCCTCGCAGCGGCCTGCTCGACCGACCCCGTGCGCTCGCCCCCCGAGCGGTCCGACAACCGGCCCAGTGCGTCCGCGCCGTCGACGGCACCGCAGGAGGAGCAGTCGGAGCCCACCGCCCCCGATCCGGAACCGACGGCAGCCGTCTCGGCCGGCGACCTGGACGTCACCACAGCGGTGGGTGCCGTACGCCACCTCGCCGGCGTGGTCGGACCGCGTGAGGCGACCGGACCGGCGTACGCCCGGGCGGCGGACTGGGTGGCCCGCGCGCTCACTCGCCAGGGGTACGACGTGGCGCGCCAGCGCGTCGACGTACCCGCGGGGGAGTCGTGGGGCGTGCCGGTCGGCCCCGGCCGTTCGGTCAACGTGGTCGCGACCCGGCCCGGCTTCGGCCCGACCGAGCCGCACCTCGTGGTCGGTGCGCACCTCGACACGGTGCCGCAGGCACCGGGGGCGGAGGACAACGCGTCAGGGGTGGGCGTGCTGCTGGCCGTCTCGGAGGCCGTCGCGAGCCGACGGACGCGACTGCCGGTGGTGTTCGTGGCCTTCGGTGCCGAGGAGCCGCGGGGACCGACCGACGACGACCACCACTACGGCTCGCGCCGGTACGTCGACCGGCTCCGCGCCGCCGAGCGCAGGGCGCTGCGCGGCATGGTCTCGCTCGACCGGGTGGGTGTCGGCGCGGTGGTCCCGGTCGGCTCCGCCGGGGACGGCGACCCGGTCCAGCGCAGCCTCCTGGCCGCCGCTCGCCGGGCCGGAGTGCCGGCCGTCCCCGATCCCGGCCAGCGCAGCAGCGACCACTGGTCGTTCGTCCGCAACGGGCTGCCGGGCGCCCGGCTCGGGTCGACGCCCTACGCCGGCTACCACTCCGCCGGCGACGTGGTGGCGGTGGTCGAGCGGGCCCAGCTCGAGCGGGTCGGACGCCTCGTCCTGGAGTGGCTCGCGCCGCGCTGAGGGGTCACCGGGCCAGGCCTGCGCAGGCGCGCAGCACCTCGCGGTCGGTGCGGAAGGCGGCCGCGTCCGCGGGGGTGCTGGCAGCAGGCAACCCGTCGGCGCCGATGCGCTGCGGCGCCCACGCGGCGCGTACGACGTGTGGCGGTCGTGTCCCGCCCGCGCGCGGGCGGACGGTGAGGTACAGCACCCCGGTGCGCGACGTCTCGGCGTCGCCGGGGGAGTACCAGACATGGTTGCCGAGGCCGTACGCGACGTAGCCGCTCCCGAGCCGGCCGTCCCCCTGGAGCTGGTGGGCGTGGCTGCCGGCCACCACGTCGGCACCGGCCGCGACGAGCCGCGCGGCCAGCCGGCGCTGGTCCGCGCTCGGGCAGCGGGCGCCCTGGACGCCCCAGTGGAGGTAGACCACCACGACGTCGGCGGACCTGCCGGCACGTCGCACGCCGGCGAGGAGGCGAGCCGGGTCGAGCGCGTCGGCGATCCCGGGTCGGTCGTCGGTCGCGGCCCAGTGGCCCGTCCGGTCGGCCGTCGGGTCCTGGTCGGCGACCGAGGCGGCGAGCGTGGCGACCCGGGTGCCACGCACGTCCGAGACGGCCGGGGCGAACGCCTCCTCGGCGTCCCGGCCGATGCCGACGACGGCGAGGGGGTCCTCGGCGGTCGCGGCGGCGCGGATCGCCCGGAAGGTGC
>CAZDAO010000398.1:0-4041 GCA_964503015.1 uncultured Nocardioides sp.
CGACCGCCCACGTGAGCGGCAGCCGGTGGACGAGGTCGAGCCCGTCGGCGATGAGGGCCCGGGTGGTGGCGGGGTGGGTCTCGCGTGCCATGGCGAGCTCGGGGATCGCATGCTCCCGCAACGATGGGGTGCCGTCACCGCCCGGGGTGACCATGGGGTCGCGGTCGTCGCGCGGGTGGCCGCTGAGCACGGCCCACCCGATCGCGAGACGAAGCTCTGCGACCTCTGCCAGCCGACGGGCCCGGAGAGCGTCGGTGGCCATGGTCAGCACCTGCGTGGCCGACGCCTCGTCAGCCGCGGGCGGCGGCTGGAGGAGCGAGGGGGCGATCGACATGCCTCATTCTATCGAACAAGTGTTCGACCACGCAAGAGTCAAAGGCGGCTGTGGATCGAACACTCGAGCCGAAGAGACTCGCTCCCGCACCACGAGCGGACGTCGCCACGCTGGTGTCCATGGTGCGGTCCTCGCCCCCCCGGGACAGCTCCGTTCGCCGAGGAGCGTGACTGGGTCCGGCGACGCCGTGTCCGCTACGCCGAGGTGACCGATGTCGTGCTGGTGGGAGTCGATGGTCAGAGACCCTGCGGATGCCCACGACCCAGTCTGGGTGCGGGCTGGGCCAGGGCCGGAAGTGCCGTGCGGGTCACGCTGGCCCGCGCTCGTCCGGACGTCGTCCTCGGGCTGTCGGGTCACTCGCGCGTGAGGATGGCGTCGAGCTGCGTGAGCGCGCGGTCGGCGTACCCCATCCACATCCGGCCCATGACGCTCGTGGTGAGCCGGGCCGGAGAGGCTTTCGGGTGGAAGACCCACGACCACCCGATGCGAGCGCCGCCGCTGTCCGCGGTGATCGTCCAGGCTCCGTCGATGGAGTGGACGAAGTGCCGGAGTGGCCCCTCGATGCCATCGAGCCGGTAGGCGAACCCGCTGGGCCGGTCGACGTCGGTCAGGGTCTCGCGCAGCCGCCCGCCGTCGGCGAGGACGATCGTGCGCGTCTGCCCGACGACGCCCCAGTCCTCAGGCTGGTCGGTCACGTCGGTGACAGCCGGGAAAGCCGCGTAGCGCCGGGCGAACACGTCCGGCAGGCGCGCGTCCATCAGTCGATCGAACGCAGCCTCAGGCTCGACCGAGACCACGCGCGACGCTTCGACCCGGTGACCGGACATGCCGACCAGACTACGCACGAACCCGGCCCGGTGCAGCGATTACGAGGGCGGGGCGAGTCGCTCAGGTGGGGGAGGTCGGGTCCGCGGCGAGCGGCAGCGAGACCGTGAAGGTGCTGCCCTCGCCGAGGGTGGACGTCGCGGTGAGGTGACCGCCCATCAGGGTGACCAGCTGGTGCGCGATCGCCAGGCCGAGGCCGAGGCCGCGACGGTCGCCGGCGTGGGGGTCGGCCTGCCGGAACGGGGCGACGAGGGCGGGCAGCTGGTCGGGAGCGATCCCGATCCCGGTGTCGCTGACCTCGACCTCGAGCTGCCCGTCGGGCGCGGTCACGCGCACCACGACGCCGCCCTGCTCGGTGAAGGTGATCGCGTTGTGGACCAGGTTCGTCACGACCTGGCTGATCCGGCGGCAGTCGCCCACCGCCGTGCGCGGGACGTCGGCGGCGACGGTGAAGGTTGTCGCGAGCCCGCGTGACTCGGCCAGGGGAGCGGCCCAGTCCTCGATGTCGGAGACGAGCTCCCGGATGCCGAAGGGCCTCGGGTGCAGCACGGTCTGGTGTGCCTCGAGCCCGGAGAACTCGAGGATGTCCTCGACCAGGCGCATCAGCCGCTCGCTCGAGCGCTGCACGATCCGGGCGTAGTGCTCCGGCTCCGGGGCGAGCTCGGTCGCGAGCAGCAGGTCGGCGGCGCCGACGATCGCCGCCAGCGGCGTGCGCACCTCGTGGCTCACGGTCGCGAGGAACAGGGTCTTGGCGGCGTCGGACTCCTCCAGCTCGCGCAGCACCCTGTTGGCCTCGGTCACGTCCTCGCTGATGCCGTGCACCCCGACCACCTCGCCCTGGACGACGACGGGGATCGCAGTGCAGCGGATGTCGGTGACCCCGCCGTCGCTGTCCACCACGCGCCCCTCGAGGAGCTGGGGCTCACCCGCCAGCGCCCGGCGGAAGCCCTCCTGGAAGTGCTCGAGGTCGTCGGGGTGGATGACCTCGGCGAAGTTCGCCTGTCGGAACTCGGCCAGGGTCAGCCCGGTCATCTCCAGGGCGCGCTGGTTGCCGTCGGTGAAGTATCCGCGCTCGTCGAGCGACCAGGCTCCCTGCGGGTGGTGGGTGAACAGGGAGGCGTAGCGCGCGGTCGCTTCATCCAGGTCATCCGTCATCAGAACCTCCGAGTGTCCGACTGCCTCGCAGGCTACGCAGGTCGCCCGCCGGTTCCCTGTACCCGCCCCCGGCGCGGTGGACGCGTGCCTCGCCTAGCGGCCGGCCTGCCGTCGGTGCAGCTCGCGCAGCTCGTCGGCCAGCTCGGGGGCGGGGCCGGCCACCGGAAGGCCGGGAGCGACGGTCGAGATCGGCAGCGGGGCGACGGGCCCGGGCGCCAGGCCCCAGCCCTCCCGCCACGCGGTCAGCTGCCCGGTCGAGGCGGCGTAGACGATCCGCCCCAGCCCGACCCACGCGTGCCCGGCCGCGCACATCGGGCAGTGCTCGCCCGAGGTGTAGACGGTGCAGCGGGGTCGTACGTCGGCCGCGACGTGCGCTGCCGCCCACCGGGCCAGCTCGAGCTCGGGATGGCGCGTCTGGTCGCCGTCCGCGGTCCGGTTGCGGTCCTCGTGCAGCACGACGCCGTCCGGGCCGACCAGCACGGACCCGAACGGCTCGTCGCCGGCGTCCAGCGCCTCGCGCGCCAGCTCGACGCAGCGCCGCAGGTGCGCGAGGTCGGTGGGCGTGAGGTCGGCCATCGTGGCTACTGCTGCCGGTATGGGACGCCGTCCGCCGCCGGCGGCCGCGAGCGACCGACCAGGCCGGCCACCGCGAAGATGGTGACGAGGTAGGGGAGCATCAGCATGAACTGGCTCGGGACCGGTGAGCCGATCGCCGAGAGCACGCCCTGGAGGTTTGACGCGAACCCGAAGAGCAGCGCGGCGAGCGTGGCGCGGATGGGGTCCCACTTGCCGAAGATGACGGCCGCCAGCGCGATGTAGCCGGCGCCGCCGGTCATCTCCCGGTTGAAGCCGGCGACGGAGACGAGGCTGAAGTAGGCGCCTCCCATGCCGGCGATCGCACCGGCGAGCAGGACGGTGCGGTAGCGGGTGCGGTTGACCTTGATGCCCACGGTGTCGGCAGCCTTGGGGTGCTCACCGACCGCGCGGACCCGGAGGCCCCAGCGCGTGCGGTAGAGGGCGTACGCGACGAGCGCGACGACGACGTAGAGCACGTAGACCAGGGCGGTCTGGCGGAAGAAGATCGGGCCGACGAGCGGGATGTCGCCCAGCACCGGGATCGGCACCCGGGAGAACCGCTCGGGGGAGTTCAGCGACTCCGCGTTGGGGGTCAGCACCTGCCGGAAGAAGAAGTTCGTCAGGCCGACCACCAGCACGTTGAGCACGACGCCGACGATCACCTGGTCGACGAAGTAGGTGATGGCGAACAGGCCGAGGATGAGCGCGACCAGGGCGCCGGCCACCATCGCCGCGAGGAGACCGGCCCAGGGGGAGCCGGTGAGGGAGGCGGTGATCGCGGCGGCGAAGGCGCCGAAGAGGAGCTGGCCCTCGATGGCGATGTTGACCACGCCGGCGCGCTCGCCCAGCACGCCGCCGAGGGCGCCGAACACGAGCGGGATCGCCAGGGCGACCGCACCGCCGAGCAGGCTGACCAGGCGGACCCGGTCGTCGGCCGCCGCCCAGCTGAGGAAGCCGGTCATCCAGGCGACCGCGAAGAGGATCGGGATCCAGCGGGGCTGGTGGGACCGGGCGAGCATGCGGCGGACCGCCTCGGCGGTGAGCACGAGGCAGACCACCACCATCGCCCAGGCCGTGCCCATGGACGGGACGACGATGTCGGGCAGCTGCACGAAGTCGGTGTCGGCGGAGAGCTCGAACGTCGTGTCGCC
>CAZDAO010000399.1:0-4039 GCA_964503015.1 uncultured Nocardioides sp.
CGTCCAGCACGACGCGAATGGCGATCACGGTCTGGGTCGCGCCGTTGAAGTCGTGCTCCCCCGTCCCAGTGTGCAGGGTGATCGTATCCCCGACCCAGAAGTGACCGTCCGTCCCCTCGGGTCCGGGCATGTACCGGCCCGTGGTCGGAGAGAAGCCAGGGGTGATCTCCAGCTCGTGAGCGTGCCCCGAAGTGCGGGAGGCGGCGAGGACGTTCTGCGCGATCTTGTTCAGTTGCGTGTCGTCGTTGGTCTGCCCCGCCTCGAAGTAGCCGTAGTGCGCCCTGTCGCCAGCCGAGAAGTCCGGGGACACCTCCAGCGAGTAGGAGCCGTCGCTGTCCTCTTGGATTAGGTGGGTCAGCATGTCCCGCGCGGCGATCTTGCGGACGAGCTGGGTGAGGATGTTGACGCCCTTCTCGAAGCGGACGGTCCCCGAGCCGAAGGAACCGCCGAGGTCCCGCCCGTAGGACGCCTGGTAGGCGTGCAGGGTCAGGTCCGGGTCCATCTTGAGATACAGGTCACCCGCCACCACCAGCCGCTCCGCGACCGTCAGCACATCAGAGCCGATCGGTGTCCGGAATGTCTCGGTGATGGTGGGCCACGGGTTGCCGTCCGAGTCGTTCACCCGGTCGAAGTCGATGGTCACATCGGCCAGCGGGGCACCGGGGGCGTTCTGGCCCTCCTCGATGATGCGGGTCAGGATCGCGCCATACGGCTCGTTGATCCACGTCCACTCGCCCGGAGCGTCCAGTGAGCCACGGTACGGCTGATCGGGTGCGTAGGGAGTGAAGTGCAATCGTGCGAGCGACAGGAGGTAGATGATCCCCGGCCCGCCGAAGGTCAGATCCTCTCCGCCCTGCTCCCTGGTGTCGATGAGGGTGAAGTTGCCCTCTTTGAGAACGAACGCCGCGATCGGGTCGGTAGAAACCGAGGGGATGCGGACCTTGACGATGTTGTTCTCGTGGACGAGGGCCGACGTAGCGGTTGAGTTGTGGCGGCTGACCGTGAACGACAGCGCCCCGAGCTCGTGCAGGGCTGGACGGAACTCCATCGCCTTGCAGTGGGTTTCGTCCAGGGTCCCGAGCGGGGTGCCGTTGGGGTCATCCTCGGCGTAGAAGTCGAAGGCGAGGACGCTCATGCCCAGTCCGGCTCAGTCGATTGCAGGACGATAGAGACGTAGGCGAACGAGGGCATCACCTCGTTGAACTCCACGCTGATGGGACGGGCGTCGATCGAGTACGTCACCCCGCCCGTATCGACGGCCAGCGTCTCCACGTTGCGCGGGTTGAACGCTGTTGCCAGCGCAGCGCGGTTGGCCCAGTAGTCGTCCCGGTCGGTGGACTCGCTGGACGCCACTCCCCTGACCCAGCCGCGGAGCTCGATGGTCCGAGTGCGACCGACACGGTTGCGGGTGAACACCCCCTCGGCTCCGGGGATCTCGTCATCCCGACCCGCGACTTCGGTCAGGGTGCCCGGACCGCCGCGGACGATGGAGTGGAGGAAGATCCCGTTCAGATCGGTGAAGTCAGCCGAGTCCCAGGTGACGTTGACGGTGGCGACGGCGCTGGTCATATCCGTGGCGTCCCGGTGCGCGTCGGGATGCCGGCGTGGTACTCGGCGAGCGCAGCCTTACGGCTCTCCGGGGTGATGAGCACGCCCATGTCACCGAGGCGCTTGAGGCCGTACCCGATGTCCTCGACGCTACGGACCTCCATCTTGTCCTGCAGGTAGACGTTGTAGGTCGTGTCTCCGCCCGGCTGCAGCCCCTCGTAGTGCTCAATCATGGCCTCGAGGTTCTGCCGTCGCGTCCACGCGCCAGGAGCGCCCCACGGCTCGTCGGGGCCGTAGTACGGGTACTTCATGTCCGGCGGGGCGGTGATGGCCGCGAGGCTTGCCCGCAGCCGCCGGAGGATCTCGTCTACCCCGGCCGATCGCTCCTGTGGAAGAAGGCCCTGCCAGTGCGCCTGCTGCGCCAGGAGGTTCTGTCGCTTGCTCCACGCACCGGGCGACGTGTCCCCTTCCAGCACCATCAGGCTGCCCCGAATGCGGCGGAGCACCTCGTCGATGCCGGAGGTGTCGTTGAGTCCTTGGGCCAGACCCATCCCCCATGTCTTGCCCACGTTCACACCGTCCTGGTCGATGTTCTTCAAGGGGCCATCGGCCGGGGGCGAGTGCGCGATCAGCGAGACTCCAGCGTGTCCAGCGAGGTCCCAGCCGGCGTCCTCCGCCGCGTCGGCCACCTCGGCCGACGCGAAGCCTGCGACCCACTCAGCAGCCGAGCGATAGCCGCTGCCGTAGTAGTCGGGCGTCTCAAGCGCGTTGATTGCGCGGGTGGCGATAGCTCCGGCGACGTGCTTGTCCTGCTCCTCGGCGTCGAGCATTCCCTGGAACCAAAGCCAGATTCCGTCAACGCCAAGTTGCTTGGCCTCATCCAGCGTGAGGTTCTCCAAGGTTTCGCCGGTTTGCTCCAGTACCCAGGCATGGACCTCGGGAAACACCTCTGCCATCCCCGTCTGCAGCGCAGCGGGAACTTCCTTTCCCTCGGCCAGCACGCCCGGCTCAAGAAGCTCGTACTCGCGGAGCTGAGCATTGATGAAGTCCACCGTCTCAGCGATGCGCTCGGAGTCCCCGGAATGCAGCCCCTCCTCGAAGGCATCGCCCGAGAACGTACCGGCGATGAACTTCTTGCGCTGATCGTCGGTAAAGATGCTGTCAGCGCCGGAGAGGTACTCGTCCCACGCGGTCTGGTAGTCCTCCTCGTCGTCCTTGAGGCTTGTCCGCAGCGCATCGAGGATGCCCGCCATGCCGTCAACGGCTTCGGCGCGGGCCTTCGCCATTGCCTCCTGGACCTCCTGGGGGATCGCCTCCTGCAGCGGGCCGCGCCGGAAGTAGTCGTCGATCTTCTGGGCATCGCCCACCACGACGGAGCCGAGGTCGGCCTGCTTCCACGCCGCGACCGATGCACGGGCCGTCTCAGACATCAGGTCCGGCAGGTCGGTCTGCCGCTGGCCGAGCGCCGGGTTCAGCATCTCCAGAAGGTCCAGGTTCGCAAACGGCATGGTGAGAGCCGTCGCGCCCCTCTCGCCGAGGTCGTCGAATGCCTTCTCCCATCCGCCGACGCTGGTCTCCAAGCCGGTCAGAACCCAATCCAGCGGACCACTCTGCGACTCACCGAGGCGGACTCCCAAGTCGCCCAGTCGGTTTCCGAGGACTTCGATGCGGGATGCCGTGGTGCGGGCACGCTTGCCGTACTCCTCGGTCAGCGCGACGTTGGCTTCCCACGCCTCAGCGCCGATCTCCAGGGAGGAGGTGAGGTTGTCCACGTTCCCCGCCAGCCCGAGCAGGGTGCGCTGGATACGAACGTCGTTGAAGCCAAGCGCCTCGAGAACGGCGAGCTGCTCGGCCTGCGCCAGCTCTCCCAGCCCCTCGATGAACATCGACAGCGCGGCCGTGGCGTCCTCGTTGAACAGGCGAGTGAACTCGGCGACGTTGGTCCGAGCCGTCTCGGCCATGATGTCCAGTTCGGCCCCGGCGCCCGCCACATGCTTGGTGGACTCCAGGAAGAACTTCTGGAGGGCCGAACCGCCGGCCTCTGCCTCGATGCCCAGGTTGGCGACGGCCGAAGACCATCCGAGCGTCTCATCTGCAGCGATACCGATGAGCGACGCGCCGGCTCCGGCGCGCGAGGCGATGTCGAGGATCTGCTGCTCGGTGCTGGCACCCTTGTTTCCGAGGTCCACCAGTGCCGCACCGAACCGCTCGTAATCCTCCTGGGTCAGCCCCAGCACGTTGCTGAGCTGGCCGAGGGCCGTGGCCGCCTGGTCGGACGACACGTCGGTCGTTGCGCCGAGCATGGCAACCGTCTCGGTGAACTCCGAGATGTCTTCGGTGGCGATGCCGAGGGCGCCAGCCTGCTCGGCAATCCCGGCCAACTCGTCGCGGGCAATCGGCATGGTGAGAGCCATGCCCCTCAGCTCGCCTTCGAGCGCCGCCAGTTCCTCGGTGGTGCCATCGACGGTCTTCTCGACGCCCGCAAACGCGG
>CAZDAO010000400.1:0-4036 GCA_964503015.1 uncultured Nocardioides sp.
CGGTCCCACCGGCCGGATGGAGAACGGCCAGCGCCTCGTCCTGCTCGACCAGGTCCAGGACTGGTGCGCCCACACCCGCACCAAGGTCACCATCAAGCCCGTCATCGACCTCACCACCGAGCTGAGTGCACCCGGATACACGATCCCCGCATGGCTGCGCGAACAGATCGTCCTGCGCGACGGCACCTGCGTCTACCCCTGGTGCACACGGCCCGCCCGGCGGGCAGATGTCGACCACGTCATCGAGTACGACCACCACGCCGACGCCGAAGGCCGGGACCAACCCGGCCCGACCACCACGTCCAACCTGGCCGCGCTCTGCCGCTTCCACCACCGGTTGAAGACCCACTCCGCGTGGACCTACACGATGGTGGCGCCAGGAGTGTTCGAATGGACCAGCCCGCACGGACACCGCGACCTCCGCGACCGCCACGGCACCACCTCGCTCGACGGACCGGGTCTCGTGACGGGCGCCAGAGCGCCCTCCTCGACCAACGGGGAAGCCGACCGATCCGAGCAAGCGCCCGCCGAGGCCAACGCCGAAGGCGAACCGCCCGGCCGACCATGACCCCGCCCCGCACCCCGCCATTCAGGACGCTGGCGGGGCAACAGGGACGTCCAGCCCCGCCAGTCGCTGCCGCGGCTCAGACGGGCACATCGGCCAAGCGCAGGATCTCGTCGACGACCTCTGCCAGCGGGCGGGTGGCGTCGATGGGGACCCCGGCAGCCGGAACGTCCTCGCCCGTCCGGTGGAGCCGTACGACGAGCTCGCGCTCCGCCGGCCTGCCACCCCACTCGCCGTCCCCGCGCCGGGCGAGCCGACGGAGCAGCGTCTCCAGGTCCACCTCCAGCACGAAGACCTCGTCGAAGAGGTCGAGGAACGACGCGTGGTTGCGAGAGCCTCCGCAGAAGAAGGTGGCCGGTGCACTGTGGTCGGCGACCAGCTGACGCACGCGTCCGACGTCCCAGATGTGGTGCTCGTGCACCGCGCTGTCGATCGGCCGACCGGTGACGGGGTCCCCTTGGTAGGCGAGGTCCGTGTCGCCGTTGACCGCGTGGTGGCCGCGTCGCTGCAGCTCGCGGCAGACCGAGGTCTTCCCGGTGCCCGAGACGCCTTCGACCAAGTAGTTGCGTACACCCACGGAACGAGTATCCCCGGGCGGGCAGGCAGGATGAACCCGTGAGTCCGATGATCGAGCCGCCGAGCTCCCTCCTCCTCGTCGTCGGGCGCGAGGACTTCACGCCGCCGACGACCTTCGGGGGGCGGGCGTGCGCCGCCACCGTGGACTGCATCGTCGTCGGGGTGCGGAGCGTCGCCGACGGTCCGACCCTCGCCTCGTTCGCGGAGTCGGGGACCCCGGGCCTCTTGGTCCTCGGCCAGTTCACCGTGGAGTCTGAAGGACTGCTGTCCTTGCGCGACGTCCACCACCGTGAGCACGACGCGTGCGGCGTCGAGCCTGGACTGGTCGACGTCACGGTCCTCGGCAATGTCGACGCCGAGCCCGGCGAGGTCGTCTTCGTCGTCGGTGCCGGCTGAGCAAGACCGTCACGGACCGGCGTCCACGATCGCGCGCACCCGCTCGAGGTCGATGTCGTAGGGACCGATCCGCGTCAGCACCCACGAGGCGCCGCGGTCGGACCACGCTGGCGTGTCCTGGTCGGGCTGCAGGTCGATGACCACCTCGAAGCCGGGACGCGGCGCGTGCTCGGCGAGCGAGGCGGTCACCCGGTCTAGGTCGTCCGGTCCGTCGAGGCCGATGACGAAGAACCCGTCGTGGCCCGTTGCGCGGCGCAACGGCGCCCGGTTGCCGTACCGGCCGGCGAGCCAGATCGGCACCCGCGGCGCGGGACGGAACCTCACGTCCCGCGCGGCGTAGTGCGCACCGTCGTGGTCCACCGGCTCGCCCGACAGCAGTGCGGTGAGGAGCTCGAGCCCTTCGTCGAGCATCCGTCCGCGAGTGCGCGGGTCCGCCTCGTCCGCGAAGGCGCTGAACTCCCCCACCCAATCGTCGCCGAGCCCGAGGCCCAGCACGAACCGCCCGCCCGAGAGGGTGGCCAGGCTGGCCGCCTGCCGGGCCAGCACCTGCGGCCGGCGCCGTGCCAGCGGCGTGACCATAGGCCCCAGGACCAGGCGCTTGGTGCGCATCGCGACCGCCGCGCAGCACGTCCAGGCGTCGGCGATGTCGGTGACCCGGTCGCCGTAGAGCAGGTGGTCCCACACGAAGAAGCCGTCCCACCCCGCTGCCTCGGCCGATGCCGCGAGCTCACCGACGATGCCGGGGTCGGCCAGCTGGTCGAAGGGAGCGACGAAGAGTCCGCGGCGCGTGGTCATGCACCGATCATGCCGTCAGCCGCTGCCCACGGGTCAGTCCAGCGAGGCGATCAGCCGGCGCACGGTCTCCAGCGCTCCCCGCGCGATCTCGGGGGCGGTCTCGCGGTAGTACGTCGAGGCGCTGATCGACGGCGCCAGCGCGAACCCGCGCGCCCTCCGGTACGCCGCCTCGTCGAGGCCCACGGTGGCGCGGTAGAGGTCGGCGGCCGACGCGGGCAGGTAGCCCCACATGGCGTTGAGCTCGATCGCCGGGTCACCCCGGCCGGCGGCGCCCCAGTCGATGACCGCGGCGAGCCGGCCGTCGCGGACGAGGAGGTTGCCCTCGTGGAGGTCGCCGTGGAACCAGCGCGGCTCCCCGTCGTACGACGGCGCGGCGAGCGCGTCGTGCCACACCGCCAGCACGGCGTCGCGCGAGACCTCCGCGGGATCCGCCTTGGCCGTCCACTCCTGCACCCACGGGTCCAGGGACGGGAGCGGCGCGCCTCGACCCTCGGTCTTCACCGGTCCGCCCATCCCCGGCACGTCCCGGCACGCCCTCACGAAGGTGCCCAGCGACACGGCCCACTCGTCGGGGTCGAAGGTCGCGGGCGTCGGGTTCTCGCCCTCGATCCACGGCACCACGGTCCACGGGAAGGGGTAGCCCTCACCCGGCTCGCCCAGCGCCACCGGCGCGGGGACGGGCAGCGGCAGGTGCGGTGCGATCCGGGGCAGCCAGGTGTGCTCGAACAGCACCGTCTCGGCGGGACCCGGGATGCGTGGCATCCGCACCAGCAGGTCCTTGCCGAGCCGGAACAGCTGGTTGTCGGTGCCGATCGGAGGGAGCCGCCGCAGCGGAAGGCCGGCCCACTCGGGGAGCTGCGCGTCCACGAGGCGGCGTACGGTCGCGTCGGTCACGGTCACCTCGTCCGCGTGCATCCCACTCATCGGACAGCACCGTAGTACCCGCGAGTAGGTTGGGGCGCGTGAGTTTCCTGCGCCGCCAGGCGATCGTCGCCGCCCTGACCGCCAACGCCCTCCGACCTCCCCGCGGCAGGCGCAGCGGGCTGGCTGCGTTCCCTGCCGGCTGGCTCGTCGGCGAGAGCGCCCCGCAGGTGCTGGCGCTGACCGCCATCGACGTCGCGACCCACCTGACAAGGGGCCGGCGCCGCGGGTGGCAGGCCAAGGCGGCACTGGCCCTGGCCGGAGCCAGCGCCCTCGGCCTGACCCACATCGTCCGGCGCAGCCACTCGGCCAAGGACGCGCTCGAGGACGCGCTCGTGGACGGCCTGGGCGTCGACTACGTCGAGCAGCTCGACGAGGTCCCCTCGCCCGCCGACCTGACCACGCCGTGGCGCCGGTTCGCGCGTCCCTTCGACTTCACCGACGACGCCGTCGACGTCATCAGCAACCTCCCCTACAGCGAGGCCGGACGGCGTGGCCACCTCGACATCTACTTCCCCGCCGGTGGAGACGTCGAGGGCGCCCCAGTCCTCCTCCAGGTCCACGGCGGCGCGTGGACGGTCGGGCAGAAGGAGCACCAGGGCCGCCCGTTGATGAACCGGATGGCCGCGAAGGGCTGGGTGTGCGTGGCGATCAACTACCGGCTCGCCCCCCGCGACCCCTGGCCCGCGCACATCGTCGACGTGAAGCGCGCGATCGCGTGGGTCAAGGACAACATCGCCGACTACGGCGGTGACCCCGACTACCTCGTCGTCACGGGCGGGT
>CAZDAO010000401.1:0-4022 GCA_964503015.1 uncultured Nocardioides sp.
GGGCGGCCGCGCCCTGGACCCGCGTGGTCGTGCCGGCCCCGTTGGGCCCGAGCACCCCCCCGCGCTCGTCCTCCTCGACGAGCCAGCTGACGTCGTCGAGCAGCAGGGTCCGGCCACGGCGCACCGTGACCCCCGCGAACTCGATGACGGCGACCATGCTCGTCACCCTATCCAGCACGCGGCCCGGGCTGGCGGCCAACACGGCGCCGCCGACCGGCGAGTAGCCTCACCCGCGATGTCCTCCTCCCCCGCCCTGCCGCACTCCGCCTCGCTCGCGTGGTGGCTGACCGCGTGGCTACGCGGGCACGAGCAGACCGACCACGTGCTCGACGTGCTCGCCGAGGACACGCACCTGGCCGAGGGCGGCTCCGCGCTCGACCTCCTCGCGCGCGCACGCGCCACCGGGGCGGCGTACGCCGGTGTGGCGCTGCCCGTCGACGGCGACCCCCTCGGCCTGGGCGGCCCGCGGGCGTTCAACGAGGCGGCGCTCGAGGCCGGGCAGGCCGTGGTCGCCGGCACGCTCGGGCTGGTGCCGGTCGAGCAGGGGGACACGGTGCAGTGGCGGGCCTTCGACGCCGCGCCACGCCAGCTCCCCGACGTCGGGGAGGCGGACCGCACGCTGCGCGAGACCCTCCTCGGCGCTGCCCGGGACCTCGCCGACCTCGACGTCGCGCGGTGGCGACCGGAGGCCGCGGACGCGTTGATGGACCTGCACCACCAGCCCACCCTCGAGGCGCCCCTCGGCACGCCGGCGCGGTGCGTGGACCTCGCCGCCCGTGGCCTCCAGGCGTGGGCGATCGTCGACCTCGCCCTGGTCGATGACGGTGGCGCGCTGTCGTCCCACGAGATCGAGCGGCGCCGCGGACTGCTGCAGCCGCTGGCGCACAGCGCCCGCCGGGCCATCGTCGCGGCCTGCTCCCCCGAGGTGTGGCCGCCGGCCTGAGGGCTCCCCCGTCAGTGCTCGCCGGGTCAGTGCTCGCCGGCGCTCGCCCAGACCCCGAGCACGTTGCCGCTCGGGTCGGCGAACGTGAAGCGGCGACCGCCGGGGAAGTCGTAGGGCCCCTCGACCACCGTGCCGCCCGCCGCCTCGACGGCCGCGACGGTCGCGTCGAGGTCGTCGGAGAACAGCAGCACGAGGGCGCCGCCGGGACCGGTCGGGCCGCCGGGGTTGAGACCGCCGACCTCCCCGTCACCCGCGGGGTCGCGGATGCCGGAGTAGTCGGAGCCGTAGTCGTTGAACTCCCACCCGAAGGCCCGGGCGTAGAAGTCCTTGGCGGCCGCGAGGTCGCGGACGCCGAGCTCGATGTAGTCGATGGTGTGGTGGACCTGGCTCATGTCGGCGACGCTACGGCGACCCACCGACATCGAGATGCGCACTGGGTCCGCCGACGGCCCGACCACCGACCAGTGCGCGGACCGCGCGACCAGGTCGGTCGAGGTCCGGACTAGCCTGCTGACCACCATGGAAGACGAGCCGAAGACGCTGCTGGTCACCCTCACGGGCAAGGACCGACCGGGCGTCACGTCCGCGATGTTCGACGCGCTCGCCGCCGCCGGTGTCGAGGTGGTCGACGTCGAGCAGATCGTGCTGCGCCGCCGGTTGCTGCTCGGCATCCTGGTCACCGCGCCGCGCGACTGGAAGAAGCTGCGCGACGTCATCGAGCGCACGGCGGCCGAGCTCGACATGACCGTCGAGGTCGACCGCGGGGCCGGGGACAACCGCAGCCGCGGCGGCGACCGGTCGCACATCACGCTGATCGGCAGCCCGCTCAAGGCCTCGGCCATGGCCGCCGTCGCCGGGCGGATCGCCGACTCGGGAGCCAACATCGACCGGATCGAGCGGATGGCCCGCTACCCGGTGACCGCCATCGAGCTGCACGTCTCCGGCGCACCCGCCGACACGCTTCGCCCGCTCCTCGCCGCGGAGGCCGCCCGGATCGGCATCGACCTCGCCGTCCAGCGCGAGTCGCTGCACCGGCGCGGCGTACGGCTGATCGTGATGGACGTCGACTCCACCCTCATCCAGGGCGAGGTGATCGAGATGATCGCCGCCCACGCCGGCCAGGAGGCCGAGGTGGCCCGGGTCACCGAGGCCGCGATGCGCGGCGAGCTGGACTTCGAGGAGTCGTTGCGCGAGCGCGTGGCGCTCCTCAAGGGGGTGCCGGCCAGCGCGCTGGACGAGGTCTACGACTCCATCGTCCTGGCGCCCGGGGCTCGCACCATGGTGCGCACCCTGCGTCGGCTGGGCTACCGCTTCGCCATCGTCTCCGGCGGCTTCACCCAGATCACCGACCGGCTGGCGGCCGAGCTGGGCATCCACTTCGCCCGCGCCAACGAGCTCGAGATCGTCGACGGCCTGCTCACCGGCCGGATCGTCGGCGACGTGGTCGACCGGGCGGGCAAGGCGGCCGCGCTGCGCGAGTTCGCGGCCGAGGTCGGCCTCCCCCTCGACGCCACCATCGCCATCGGCGACGGGGCCAACGACCTCGACATGCTCAACGCCGCCGGCCTCGGCATCGCCTACAACGCCAAGCCGATGGTGCGCGACGCCGCGCACACCTCGGTCAACGTGCCCTACCTCGACACCGTCCTCTACCTCCTCGGCATCTCGCGCGAGGAGATCGAGCAGGCTGACGCCGAGGTCGGCATTGTCACGCCCTCGCCGCCGCTGCTGGACTGAGCCTGCCCACGGCGACGCAGCCGCCGACCTCCTCGTCACGCACGACCTCCGTCAGCAAGCCCGCCTGCTCCATCGCGGCGGTCGTCAGGCCGGCCTGTCCGGGACTGGTCTCGACGAGCAGCACCCCACCGGGCGCCAGCCACCGCGGTGCGTCGCGGGCGAGGCGGCGGTGCAGGTCGACCCCCTCCGCGCCGCCGTCCAGCGCCGCACGCGGCTCGTGGTCGCGCGCCTCGGCCGGCATCGACGCGATCCCCGCCGTGGGGACGTACGGCGCGTTGGCGGCGAGCACGTCGACCCGGCCGGCGAGCTCGGGCGGCAGGGCGTCGTAGAGGTCGCCGAGGTGCAGCAGCGCTGTCGGCGCGTTGAGCCGGGCGCAGGACAGTGCGGCCTCGCTGAGGTCGGCTGCGTGCACCTCGCCCACCCCGTCGAGGACCGCGGCCACGGGCGCCACGCCGCAGCACATCTCGACGACGACCGGCTGCTCGACGAGGGACGCGCGGGCCAGCGCCGTCCGCGCCAGCAGCTCGGTGCGGCGGCGCGGGACGAAGACGCCGGGGGCCACCACCAGGCGGCGATCCAGGAACCCGACCCAGCCCAGCACCAGCTCGAGCGGCTCGCCGGCCACCCGGCGGGCCACCAGCGCATCCAGCTCGCGAGCGGACGCTGCTGCCTCCTGCAGCAGGACGGCCTCGTCCTCGGCCCATACGCAGCCGGCCGCCCGGAGGCGCGCCACCAGCGCGTCGTCAGGCGTGAGCGTCACCCGTCGCCGACGTGGAACGACTCGAGGCGGCAGGCGCCCGGTCCGACCGTGGTCCAGTCGGCGACCGTGAAGACCGCCAGACCCGAGGTCGGGAACCCGCGGGTGATGAGGCCGGTCGTCGCCTCGTCGTCACCGTCGCCGTCGTCGAGCAGCTCGGCGACGTAGGCCATGGACGGGTTGTGCCCGACGACCACGAGCGTCGTGGCTGCGGGATCGGTCTCGCGGACCAGGTCGATGACGGCGTCGGGTCCGGCGGCGTAGAGCGCGGAGGACAGCTCGGGCTCGAGGTCCCAGCCGGCGGCCTCGGCGACGGCCGTCCAGGTCTCCTGCGTGCGCTGGGCGTCGGAGACGAGCGCCGCGTCGGGCACGACCCCCTGGCCGCGCAGCCAGCGTCCGGCCTCGGCGGCGTCGTCGCGGCCACGGGGCGCAAGCGCACGCTCACGGTCGGACGGCCCGGTGGCCTCCGCCTTGCTGTGGCGCATCAGGACGAGACGTCGCACCCCGCTGCTCGATGACTCCTGCATCCTCCAACCCTTCCAGCCGCTAGCCTGCCTGTCATGCCCAACGGACCACTCATGATCA
>CAZDAO010000402.1:0-4019 GCA_964503015.1 uncultured Nocardioides sp.
GACGGCGGTCTCGGCATGGGCCACTGACTCGGCCACTGATCCCTCACCTGCCCGACGCGACAGCAAAGGACACACGCACATGGGAATCCTCGACGGCAAGCGCATCCTCGTCGCCGGCGTCACGATGGACAGCTCCATCGGCTTCGCCACCGCCCGCATCGCCCAGGAGCAGGGCGCGACCGTGCTGATCTCCAACTTCGGCCGCGCGCTCGGCATCACCCGGCGCATCGCCAAGCGCCTGCCGCAGGAGCCGCCGGTCCTGGAGCTCGACGTCACCGACGAGGACCACCTCGCCGGGCTCGCCGACCAGGTCCGCGAGCACGTCGACGGCCTCGACGGCGTCGTCCACTCGATCGCCTACGGCAACCCCGAGACGCTGCTCGGCGGCAAGTTCATGGACGGACCGTGGGACGACGTGGCCCAGGCCGTGCAGGTGTCGGCGTACTCGCTGAAGTCGCTCGCGGTGGCGACCAGGCCGCTGCTCTCGCGCGGGAGCTCGATCGTCGGGCTCACCTTCGACGCCACCACCGCGTGGCCGGCGTACGACTGGATGGGCGTCGCCAAGGCGGCGCTGGAGAACACCAGCCGGTACGTCGCCCGCGACCTCGGTCCGGACGGCATCCGGTGCAACCTGGTGTCGGCAGGACCCCTGAAGACGCTGGCCGCCAAGGCGATCCCGGGCTTCGAGGACCTCGAGTCGGCGTGGAAGGACCGCGCGCCCCTGGGCTGGGACGAGTCCGACCACACGCCGACCGCGCAGGCCGTGGTCGCCCTGCTCAGCGACTTCTTCCCCGCCACCACCGGCGAGATCGTCCACGTCGACGGCGGCTTCCACGCGATGGGTCTCTGAGGGGTCTGTGGGGGCGGGCCCGTGGTCCGCTAGTTTCCTGCGGTGACCTCCCTCGTCGAGCTCCGCATCCTCGAAGGCCCCAACCTCTACTTCCCGCGTGCTGCGGTGAAGCTGACCCTCGACGTCTCGACGATCACCGAGGCGAGCGACGAGGCGGCACTCCGCTTCGCCCGCCGCATCGGGCTGCGCACCACCCGCCCGGGCGCGGCCGGATCGGGTTTCCGGGCACGCTTCGCGGTGCGAGCCGTGGAGCGCCTGGTGCGGGCGATCGCGGGCGAGGCCGGCACCCGCCGGCTCGCAGTGCGCGTCCGCCCGACCTCCGATCCCGACGTGCTGGTCGTCGCCTACCCCTGGCGCAACCGCGGACGTGCTCGTGCGCTCGGCGAGGCGGTCGCCCACGCCCTCGATGCGCTGCCCGCCCCCGACCTGGAAGCGGCGGTCAGCGCGGCGGCCGAGGAGGTCGCGCATGCCGAACGGGGGGAGCGACCGACGACGATCACCCCCTCCATCCCCGTCGTGGCGGTCACCGGCACCAACGGCAAGACCACCACCAGCCGGATGGTCGCCCACATCGCCCGCACCAGCGGGCTGGTGGTCGGCTGGTCCAACACCGACGGCATCTACCGCGACGGGGTGCTCGTCGAGGCGGGCGACTACTCCGGGCCGTCCGGGGCGAGTCGCGCCCTGGGGCTCGAGGGCGTCCAGCTCGCCGTCACCGAGACGGCGCGCGGCGGCATCCTGCTCAAGGGCATCGGCATCACCCGCAACGACGTCTCGGTGGTGACCAACGTGACCGCCGACCACCTCGGCCTCCAAGGCATCGACACCGTCGACCAGCTCGCCGAGGTGAAGTCCGTCGTGCCGCGGATCACCCGCAAGGACGGCTGGGCGGTGCTCAACGGTGACGACCCCCGGGTCCTCGCCATGCGCGCGGTGATCTCGGCGCAGCCGTGGATCTTCAGCCGCGACCCGGACTCGCCGGCCGTGCGCGAGGCGCTCACCGACGGTGGTCGTGCGACCACCGTGATCGACGGCTGGATCACCGTCCTCGTGCCGGGGACCGACCCCGATCCACTCGTCGAGCTGGTGGACGTGCCGATGACGCTCGCGGGGCTGTCGCGCTTCAACATCGAGAACGCCCTGGCCGCCGCGTCCGCCGCCCTCGCGATCGGCCTGTCGCGGGCGGACGTCGTCGCCGGGCTGACCTCGTTCCGCCCCGATCCCGAGCACAACCCCGGCCGGATGAACTTCTTCTCCCTCCCCGGCGAGGTGTCCGTGGTGATGGACCTCGCCCACAACGAGGCAGGCCTCGAGGCCCTGCTCGAGATCATGGCCGGCGTACGCCGCCCCGGCGCCCGCCTGCTGCTCGGGCTCGGCGCCGTGGGGGACCGCACCGACGAGCTGATCGACGCGCTCGGCGAGATCGGCGCCAAGGGCAGCGACGTGGTGGCCATCGGGCACAAGGCCCACTACCTGCGTGGTCGCACGATGGACGAGATCGACCGGCTGCTGCGCGCCGGCGCCGCCCGGGTGGGCGTCACCGACATCGACACCCACGAGACCGAGGTCGCGTGCCTGGCCGCCCTCGTCGGGCAGGCCCGCTCCGGCGACGTGGTCGGGCTGATGTGCCATGCCGAACGCCAGCAGGCCTACGACTGGATCGCCGCCCACGGCGGCACGGCCGACACCCCGGAGATCCTCTCGGAGAAGGTCCGGGCGGCGCGGGCGTAGGCTCGGCCCATGGCCGTGCTGTCCCGGCCCGGAGTCGACCTGCACTACGACGTGCGCGGCGCAGGCCAGACCGTGCTGTGCGTGCACGGGACGCCGAGCGGGTCCGCCTTCTGGGCCGAGCCGGCGCACCGACTGGCGCGGCTGTGCCGGTGCGTGACCTACGACCGGCGCGGATTCGGCGACAGCCGGCCCGAAAGGCCCCTCGAGAAGCTCGACCTCGTCGAGCACGTGGCCGACGCCGCTGCCCTGGTGCTCGCGGTGGGCGGCACGCCGGTGGTCGTCCTGGGGCGAAGCACCGGTGGCCTGATCGCCCTCGCGCTGGCCCAGTGGCACCCCGAGCTGGTCCGCGCGCTGGTCCTGCTGGAGCCGGCCGCCTTCGCCCTCGACCACGAAGCCCTGGCCTGGGCGCAGTCCGTGCGCGAGGCCGTGCTCGCGGCCGAGGTACGGCGACCGGGGGCGGCCTCGCGGGCGGTGCTAGACCTGGCGCTGGGCCAGGAGGCGTGGCCGAGCCTCCCGGCGGAGGTGCAGCAGCTCTTCGCGGCGTGCGCACCGGCTGTGCTGGCGGAGGTGCGCGGCCGGGGGCTCGACCTGAGCGCGGACCCTTGGACGCCCGACGTCGCCGACCTTGACCTGCCGGTGCTGCTCGTGTCCGCGACCGAGTCCTATCCGGCGGCCCGACGGGTGGACCTGGCCCTTGCGGCCGCGCTCCCGGACGTCCGGCACGTGATGGTCCCCGGCGGGCACATCATCGATCCCGCCGGGCCCGACGTGGTCGAGTTCCTCGGCGCTCAGCCGCCGGCAGGCGGGGAGTAGTCGGGGTCGGCCGAGGGCGCGTCGGGGTTGGCCACCGAGCCGGCCTGCGCGTCGCCCGACCAGCTCTCCAGCTCGGCCATCACCTCGGCGTGCTTGTCGACGCAGACCACGACCAGGTCACCCCGGTTGGCGCGACTCATCGCGTGGCGGACGGCGTCGATCTCCTCGAGGACCAGCTCCGCCTGCTTGCACCGCGCGCCCTCCGCCATCGCCGCGCGCACGCCCTCGAGCACGAGATCGGCCGTCTCGCCGCGCTGCCGGCCGCGCAGCGCGACGTCCTCGCGGACGATGCAGACGTCGAAGTGCTGGGCGGCGATGTGCCCGAGCTCGCGCATGTCCTGGTCGCGTCGGTCGCCCGCCGTGGCGATGATGCCGATGCGTGACGGACGAGCCAGGTCGTGCGACGACGCGATCGAGTCGCCGACGCGGTCCACGAAGTCGCCGAGCATCTTCATCCCGGGCGCGTTGTGGCAGTAGTCGACGATCACGTTGACGCCGTTGACCTCGACCTCGTTGAGGCGGCCGGGGGAGAGGTAGTAGTTGGTCGAGAAGGTGCGCAGGCCTTGGCGGATGTCGTGCAGAGGCGCCCCCGCGGCGAAGGCCGCGGCGGCCGCGGCCAGCGCGT
>CAZDAO010000403.1:0-4017 GCA_964503015.1 uncultured Nocardioides sp.
GGCTCGTCGAGCTCGGGGTCGATGACCTGGCCGAGCGCCGCGTGGACGTCCGCGAGGCGCTGGTCGCGGGTGGCCGCGGGCATGACGGTGAGCGTCACGGTCACACCGCCGCGAGGTCGGCGGCGTCCGGCTGGCGTGGACCGGTCGCGGTCTCGTCGGCCTCGGGCAGCCGCAGCGCCGCGGGCACCTCGATGTCGTACATCCTGGCCGCGTTGAGGCCGAGGATCTTCTTCTTCTGCGCCGTGGTGATCGGGGCGTACTCGGTCAGGTCGGCGGGGATCTGGAAGTCGACGAACGACTCGATGAGCCAGCGTGGCGTCCAGATGGCGTAGTCGGAGGAGAACTGGATGCGGTCCTCCCCGATCCAGTAGAGGAGCTCGCCGATGATCTGCGCGAAGTAGCGCGGACGGGTGTGCATGAACGGCATCGCGACCGCGAGGCCGCCGTGCACGTTGGGCTCCTGCGTGGCGATCCAGCAGAAGTCCTCGAGCCGGGGCAGTCCGACGTGCTCGACGACGAAGTTCAGGTCGGTGAAGTCGGTGGCGACGTGGTCGACGTCGGCGACGTCGAAGGCGTCGCGGTCCAGCGGCCGGACGGTGGGCCCCTTGTGGATGTGGATGTTGGTGATCCCGAGCTCGCGGCACAGCTCGAAGTAGCGGTAGGCCATCGGGTCGTCGAGGCGCCAGCCGCGGGAGTCCCCGTGCCACTCGGCGGTGTAGAGCTTGACGCCCTTCAAGCCGAAGCGCTCCGCGTCGGCGCGCAGCTGGTCGAGGCCGGCCTCGCCGTTGCGGGGGTCGAAGTTGTGGTTGTAGGTGAGCTTGCCGGGGTGCCGCGCCGCCAGCGCGGACGCCTCCTCGGTCTGCCCGAAGCCGCGGTGGTAGAACTCGCCGAGGTGGGCCGGCTGGAAGATCGCGTGGTCCACGTAGCCGTCCTCGAAGAGGTCCTTCATCAGCCGCTCGCCGCCCTGGTACAGGTAGTCCTCCTTGGTCCACACCTCCGACTCGGGCGAGAGGTTGCGGTGGTAGTCGTAGAAGCAGTCGATGAACTGCTGGCCCTGGACGTTGCGGATGTTCTCGGGCCTGGCGTCCCACAGCGCGACGTGGGCGTCGACGATGAAGTAGCTCTCGCCGTCCTTGGTGTACATGGGGCCTCCGGTGAGGTGAGCGGGTGGATGCGCACCCTCGTGACGTTCGTCACCTGGTGCGGTACCTCCGGACGCTAGATCGGGACACCGGCTCGCAAGCCCGGCCGCTCGTCTCAATCTGAGATCGCCGGGCGTCTCATTTTGAGACGGCTGCATCGGAGCCGCCCGCCCAGGCCGGATGTAACGTCGGTCACGCCGAGTGGAGGGAGAGGGCCATGGCGGATCCAGCTCTTCCCGAGCGGGCACGGCGGCACCGCGAGGTCCAGCGATCGCGTCCCGGCGCCGTCGTCGACGCCGGGGCCACCACCCACCTGTCCGAACGGCTGGTCGCCTCGTGGCAGCGCAGCGAGGACTACGGCGTGCCACTGGAGGAGATCGAGCCCCGCTTCACCGGCACCGTCAACGAGGACTCGCTGTTCTTCGAGTGCGGCCGCGAGGTGCTGGCCGACCTGCACGCCACGCTCGCCAACGAGCCGGTGTCGCTGATGCTGACCGATGCGCATGGCCTCGTGCTCAACCGGATGAGCGGCGACAGCGCCCTGCTGCGCGCACTCGACAAGGTGCACCTGGCGCCGGGCTTCGGCTATGCCGAGCAGACGGTCGGTACCAATGGCCTCGGACTGGCGATCGCTGACCGCGCGCCCACCGTCGTACGCGCCGACGAGCACTACTCGCTCAGTCTCTGCGGCTACACGTGTGCAGCGGTACCGGTGCTCGACCCGCTCAGCGGCCAGCTCGAGGGCTGCGTCAACCTCACCACCTGGTCGAGGGGGTCGAGCGAGCTCCTGCTGGCGCTGGCGCAGTCGGCGGCCAGCACGACCTCCGCCCTGATGCTCGCCCGCTCCCGCGGACAGCGTCCCCGCCCCGCGCAGCGCGGCGAGGTGTTCCGCGTGGAGACCCCGCGGCTGGAGCCCGGGGCCTGGGCCTCGGTGGCTCTCGGCACGCAGTGGACCGACGCGGTCGCCCACGCCGCCCATGCCATGCGCGACGGCCGCATCGTCGCCGCCGTCGGGGAAGACGGTGCCGGGCGGTCGACCCTCCTCGCGCAGGCGATGCGCCAGGCCTTCCCGCGTGAGCGGATCCTGGCCGCCTCTCCCCCAGCCCCCCAGGACAGCGAGGCGTGGATCGGGCTGTGGACCCCCGAACTCGGCAAGCCCGACACCGGGATCCTGGTCCGCGACGTCGACCTCCTCCCCGCGTGGGTCGCCGAGCACGTCCGCGACCTGGTGCTCCAGGCACGGGTGCGTGCGACGGACGGCCAGCGCGTGCCCTTCTGCGTCACCGCGGCCGGGCTCGACATCGTCCCCCCAGCGCTGGCGCCGCTGGTCGAGACGGTCGTCGCGGTGCCGCCTCTGCGTGAGCGGACCGGAGACGTCGTGCCGCTGGCCCACCACGTCGCCCACCGGGTCCGCGGCCGCGAGGTGACCATCACGCCCGCCGCCGAGACCGCACTGCGCGGCTGCGGCTGGCCGGGCAACGTGCGCCAGCTGGCGCAGGAGGTGACCCATGCGGCCCGACTGACCGACACCATCGACGTCCGCCATCTCTCCGCCGACGTGCTGTCCGGGTCCTCCCGGCGACTGAGCCGGATCGAGTCCTTCGAGCGCGAAGAGATCGTCCGGGTGCTGATGAGACCCGGCATCTCGATGCAGGAGGCGGCCGCCGAGCTCGGGATGAGCCGGGCCACCGTCTACCGCAAGCTCGGGCAGTACGCCATCCACGTGCCCCGCGCAGGTGGCTGAGCGGTCACCTCGGCGCCGGCGGGCAGCGCGTGGCAGAGTGTCCGCGTGGATCGACCGCGCAAGCTGCTGCTGGTCGTGGACGCGCCCTCGCTGCTGCACCGCAACCACCACGCCCGGGCCCACACCGGCCTGCGCGACCGGTCGGGGCGGCCGATCTGGGCGCTGCACGGGATGCTGCGCCAGATCCTCGAGTCGATCGACTCCTTCGCCCCGGACGCCGTGCTCTTCGGGCTCGACGACCGCACCGGGTCCGTTCGCCGCGACGCCTACCCGGACTACAAGGCCGGGCGGGCCGAGAAGGACCCCGAGCTCGTCGACCAGCTCGACCGGGCCGGCGCCCTCCTCGACGCGCTCGGCCTGGCCACCCTGACGCCCCCGGGGCTCGAGGCCGACGACGTCAACGCCTCCGGCGCCACGTGGGCCGGTGAGAACGGCTGGGACTGCGTCATCATCACCTCCGACCGTGACGCCTTCGCCCACATCAGCCACCACACCCGCGTGCTCCGGCTCATCGACGGCGGCATCCACGGCTCGCCGACCCTGACCCCCGCGAGCCTCTACAACATGTACGGCGTGCGCCCCGCCAACTACCTCGCCTTCGCGGCCCTGCGTGGCGACGCCAGCGACAACCTGCCGGGCGTCCAGGGCATCGGCGAGAAGACGGCCGCGATCCTGCTCGAGGTCGCCGGGTCGATGGAGGCTGCGTGGGCCGACGTCGACCACCTCGGTGGCCGCTCGCTGGCCGCTGCGCTCGACGACTGGGCGGCGGAGAACGGCGCACGTCGCCTCGGCGAGACCGTCGTACGACGTCTGTCCGCCCCCGGCGCGCGCGAGCGCTACCGGTTCAACGTCGAGATGATGTCGGGCCGCGACGACCTCGACCTCGGGCTGACCCCCGACGTGCCGGGCTCGCGCGGGCTGCTCCCGCTCGACCTCGACCGGGTGACCAGGGTCGTCGGCTTCCTCGACAACGACTTCACCACCGACCTCGCGGTGCGGGTGCTGACCTCACGGCCGGCCTCCGGCTGATCCTCACCTCCGGCGGATGCGGACCGGCCCCTTCGCGGTGGCCAGGTCGACCACCCGACCGCCCTGCGTGACCTCCACGTCGCCGCGCTCGACCAGCCGCGC
>CAZDAO010000404.1:0-4016 GCA_964503015.1 uncultured Nocardioides sp.
AGCACGGAGAGCCGGAGGTAGCTGGGCCGCGGGCCGGACGTCGTGACCCACAGCAACGGGATGTCCTCGCCGCGGCGCAGGTCCCGGCGCAGGTCGACCATCGGGTCCTTGACCTCGACCTCGCGCGTCCCGGGGCCGTTGCCGTCGAACACCGTCATCTGCATCGTCGGCACCGCAGCGGGCACGACGACCGCGAGCGCGATCGCGGCTGCACCGAGGGCGAACGCGGTGTTGCCGATCGCGCCGGTGCGCACGGAGAACGAGCCCTTCTCGCCGTCGGGCGCGCGACCCCAGCTGGTGACGTGGTCGCTGTGCTGGATGAAGACCAGCGTGAGGAACAGCCCGGCGACGGCGACGAACAGCCACCACGACACGGCCTCGCCGGTGACCGCGACCGGCAGGGTGTAGGCGGCCAGGAGCACGAGCCCGGCCACGGGTGCGCGGCGCAGGCTGCAGGCCACGAAGTCGACGAGGACCACCACGAGGGTGCCGCCGACCAGCAGCAGCGGATGCACGGGAGGTACGCCGGCCTGGACGGGCGCGGCGTACTGGCGGGAGGTGTCCAGTGCCTCGCGCAGCGCGGCGAGCATCTCGTCGACGTTGTCGGGGGTGGGCAGCGGTGAACCCGTCGTGGTGCCGAGCACGAGCAGCCCGCCCACCACGACCTGGCCGGCGAGGATCGCCACGACCGGAAGCCTGCTCCAGCGGGCCAGCGCGCCGCCGCCGGCGAGGACCACGCCGATGAACAGCAGGGGGAAGCCGACCTCGGCGAACCCCTCGGTCAGCACGCGCCACGACAGCACGGTCGCCCAGGCGGCGAGCATCGCGAGCCCCGCGACCCGGAGCTGGTGGGGCAGGTTGCTCCAGCTCGCCCTCATCGCGCCGCTCCCGCCGAGGAGGTGGCGCGGCTCTGCATCAGCCCGAGCTCCTGCCACGCGGTGTCGAGGCGGTCGCGCGGGCCGAGCGTGACCGACCGCCAGCCGCTCGAGGTCAGGTGCGTCGCGGACCCCGGGCCGGGCTGGACCGGCAGGTGCGGTGCCCATGCATCGACGTCGAGCGCGATGGCCAGGCTGGAGGACGCGTGGTGCTGGAGGCGCCGCAGGAACGGCAGGTCGGTCTCGGCGAGGCCGCCGAAGACACCGACGACCAGACCACCGTGGCCGGGCTCGGCCAGCCACTGCGTGTCGGGCGCGGGGGCGTGGTCGAGCTGCACCACGGCCAGCGCCTCGAGCAGCGGGATCGTGCTGGCCTCCGCGGTCTGGGAGTGCCACGTCGTCTCGCGGCTGTCGCCGGACGCGGTGACCAGCCGGACGGTGTAGCCGTGGTGGGTCAGGTGGACCGCGATCGACGCGGCGGCCGACACGGCGCCCTCGAGCGAGCTGGCGGCGCCCTGGCCCCGGTGGGAGGTGCCGCGGTTGTCGAGGAACACGGTGGCGCGCGACTGCCATGGCTGCTCCTCGCGGCGCACCATCAGCTCACCGACCCGCGCCGAGCTGCGCCAGTGGACGCGTCGCAGGTCGTCGCCGCGGCGGTACTCCCGGACGGTGACGTCCTCGGCGCTGCCGATGGCGAACGCACGTGGCCGGTTGTCGCCCGAGCCGGTCCACGCCCCACCCAGCGGGATGCTCGGGAGCGCCGTCGTGCGCGGCGTCACCGTGAGCCGCGTCGTGGCGTGGAAGGTCCGGCTGAGCTCGACGAGGCCGAACGGGTCGGTGACCCGCACGGACATCGGTCCGATCTCGAACTGGCCGCGCAGCTCCGAGCGCACCTGGTAGGTGGCGTGGCGGCGCCAGCCGTGCCCGAGACCCTCGAGCACGAAGCGCGGACGCGTGCCGAGGACGTAGGGGAGCCGCTCCTCCAGGAGCAGCACGCCGGTCGGCGTCCGCGACTCGTTGGAGACCGTCAGCTCCACCGTGGCGGGCTGCCCGGCCACGACGAGCTGCGGTGAGAGCGTGCGCACCAGGGCGAGGCGGTAGCGCGAGCGGCCGACCCACCACGCGGTGAGCAGGGGCAGCGCGGCCACGAGCACGCCGATGCGCACGACCGAGGAGTGCCCCACCACGATCGCCGCCACCACGGTCGTGATGCCGGCAGCCAGGAACGCCCGCCCGCGGACGGTCAGTGCGGCGAGCGCCTCACGCACGGCCGGCGTCGGGGACCGGCACCGACTCCACGATCCCGTTGAGGGTCGCCGAGGTGGTGCGCCCGCTCATGGTCGCCTCGACATTCGGCAGCAGGCGGTGCGCGAGCACCGGCTGGGTGATGCCGTGGATGTCGTCGGGGAGGACGAAGTCGCGACCCTGGGTCGCGGCCACGGCCTTCGCGGCCCGCACCAGGTGGAGCGTCGCGCGGGGCGACGCGCCGAGGTGCAGGTCGTTGCTCGTGCGGGTCGCGGTCGTCAGCGCGACGGCGTACCGGTGGACGGCGGAGGAGACGTGCACCCGGCCGACGATCTCGATCACCTTGCGGATCTCGCCCGCGTCGGTGACGGGCTCGAGGTCGTCGAGCGGGTTGTGGGCCGTGTGGCCCTCGAGCATCGCGATCTCGGCCGACTCCACCGGGTAGCCGACCGACACGCGTGCCATGAACCGGTCACGCTGGGCCTCGGGCAGGGCGTAGGTGCCCTCCATCTCGATGGGGTTCTGGGTGGCGATCACCATGAACGGCTTCTCGAGCTGGTAGGTCGCGTTGTCGATGGTGACCTGGCGCTCCTCCATGCACTCCAGCAGGGCCGACTGGGTCTTGGGGGAGGCCCGGTTGATCTCGTCGCCGACCACGATGTTGGCGAAGATGCCGCCGGGCCGGAACTCGAACTGCCGGGTGTCCTGGTTGAAGACCGAGACGCCGGTGACGTCGGAGGGCAGCAGGTCCGGGGTGAACTGGATGCGCCGGACCGAGGAGTCGATGCTGCGGGCCAGCGCCTTGCTGAGCTGGGTCTTGCCGACGCCGGGGACGTCCTCGATGAGCAGGTGGCCCTCGGCGAGCAGCACCACGAGCGCGGCGTTGACGACGTCGGGCTTGCCGGCGATCACCCGCTCGATGTTGTGGCGGACCGCACCGGTCACCCGCCTCACGGTGTCCAGGTCAGGTGCCTGCCCAGATGCCCCAGTCGTCACGTCTCGCCATCCCCTCGTTCGCGCTGCCCACCACCGTATGTGGTGCGCGCAACATACCCGTCCACAGCGGCCGGGCGGTCGGCTCGACACCGATCGTTGCCGGACTGCGCCCTCGGGTCCCGCGGTCATCAGGGACGGGCATCGCAGCCGGGACACCCCACCGCGCCCCCCGTCCCACCCGTTCCTCCCCACTTCTCCCCACCACGGGGCCGGATCGTCCCCCACCAGCGCTCCACCGGCGGCGCGCTGAGCGTGTAACCGGGTGGTTCCACGCGTGGCCGAGCCTGCTGCGGCAGGGGAGCGGCCGCGCCCGTCACGCCCGCAGATCGCCGAAACTCACGCGTGCAACACGCGCAATCTGGTTGACGGTGGAGGGAAGTGGAGTAATGTGGGGCGAAGTGGGGGGCAGGGTCGATCTACCCGCCGAGCCAGTGGGAGGTGCCGGATGTTCTTCGGCACCTACACGCCCAAGCTCGACGAGAAGGGCCGCCTCTTCCTCCCGGCGAAGTTCAGGGACCAGCTGACGGAGGGACTCGTGGTGACCAGAGGACAGGAGCGCTGCCTCACTGTCTGGTCGCTGGAGGACTTCGGCCGGCTGACCGACCGGCTCCGCGAGGCGCCGGTCACCCAGAAGAGCACCCGTGACTACGTCCGCATGCTGTTCGCGGCCGCCAGCCAGGAGGTGCCCGACAAGCAGGGCCGGATCAACATCCCGGCCCCGCTGCGGGAGTACGCATCGCTCCGCAAGGAGTGCGTGGTCATCGGGTCGATGAACCGGATCGAGATCTGGGACCCGACGGCCTGGGCGAGCTACTCGGAGGAGCAGGAACAGAAGTTCTCCGAGCTCAGCGACGAGGTCTTCCCCGGCATCTGACCGACGCCCAGCAGCGCCCAAAAACA
>CAZDAO010000405.1:0-4006 GCA_964503015.1 uncultured Nocardioides sp.
TCGTGCTCTGGGTGCGCGGTGATCCCCGGGTCCTCGCCGACGGTGCGCCGTCCGACTGGCATGTTGCGGAGTTGGAAGTCGCGCTATAGCCGTAGTGGAAGGTACGCCGAGCGTCCCGGAGTCGGCGTCCGAGCTGCTGGTGTGTCCGCCTAGTTGTACGGACCGGGGACGTTGATCAATCGTGAGAAGGGCGGCTGGCCTCCGCAGGCGGTGTGTGGTCGGTGCTGGTTGTACTCGTGGAGCCAGTCGGCGAGGGCATCGCGGCGTTCGTTCTTGCTCGTGTAGCAGCGCGCATACGCCCAGCCGTCGGCCATGGTGCGGTGGAATCGCTCGACCTTGCCGTTGGTCTGTGGGCGGTATGGCCGCGTTCGCTTCGGAGTGATCGATAGAGCCTCGCACGTGTCTCGCCACAGGTGAGAACGGTACGCACCACCGTTATCGGACAAGATGCGCTCAATAGCGACCCCTCGGTCGGCGAACCACTCGACCGCTCGATGCAGGACTCCGACGGCGGTGACAGCGGATTCGTCGTTGTGAACCTCGGTGTAGGCGACGCGCGAGTGGTCATCGATGATGGTGTGCACGAACGCATACCCGAGCTTGGGGTTGCGCCACTTGTTCTTCGGCTTGCCGGGAGTGACGGCACGATTCCTCGATCCTTGACGTCGCCCGACGTATCGCCAGCCCCCACCGTCGGGGATGTTCCCGAGCTTCTTGACGCCCACGTGCACGAGCGAGCCAGGGTGGTCGTGTTCGTATCGGCCGATCGGCTCGCCGGTGGCACGGTCGACGTAGGAAAGTCGATTCAAGCGCGCGGTCGTAAGGATGCGGTGGACCGTGGCCGGGGCGATGCCGAGTCGGGCTGCGAGTTGAACAGGCCCTTCCCTCAGGCGCGTTCGTAGGCTCACGCACCGTTTTGTCGTCTTCTTGCTCGTCTTGTTCGGCGAAGATTTCGGCCGTGACGACCGGTCCTGCATCGGCTCGCCAGCAAGGTAGCGGTCGACCCACCGCTTCACGGTCAGCCACGACACCTGGAAGCGGGCAGCGACTTCGCTGATCGGCCATCCTTCCTCGATGACGAGGCGTGCGACTCGTAGACGATGACGTGGGGTCAGCGCGGCATTGCGATGACTCAAAGTGCCTCCTGAGATAGATCGGTGGCCGGCCGCGTTTGCGACCGGCCACCGGATGATGGAGTTGGAGTAGAGATCTCTACTCGGCGCCTTGCGCTGCATGGAAGGTGAGTGCTGGCTCGAGCCAGGACTCGAGCCCAGGTCCCTGGAGTGCGGCCTGCTCGACGCAGATCCAGCCGTCGCCCATGGGGCGGTCTGCGCCCATGAGCGCAGGGTGAGCACCAGGGCGGGCGAGTAGGTCTTCCGCGTCAGTGGGGTCGATGCGTAGCAGGAGTGTCCCTTCCCGACGAGCGGCGACGACCATCCGGTCCTCGACCATGAACGACACTCCCCCGAACATCGACACCTCACGAGGGTTGCGAGCTCTTAGCGCGTCACGAACTCGCTCGACCAGGTCCTTCTGTGCTGTCATCGTCCACCCTTCTCGATGTACTCGGGGCCGCTGTAGTGAAGGTTCAAGGACGCGATGCGTCCGCCGTCGAAGGTGAAGAACTCCGCGAAGGTCATGGGACCGCCGGGCATGGTCGCCGTATAGAGCACGGCGGAGCCGTTAGGGCCGTGCACGTCGTGGATGATCTCGATCTGCTTGACCGTCGCAATGAAACCGGCAACCCCGCCCAGGAAGCCATCGGTGGCGTCGGGGAGGTGTCCAGCGAGGGAGCCCGTGAAGTCGAGGTGGTCACCCAGCAGAGGCCGTAGGTCAGCCCCATCCTGGTAACTGTCGATGCCGGACTCGAGGATCCGGTAGTAGTCCTTGAGGGTCTGAGGTGAGGCAGAAGACAGGGTGGCGGGCATGGCTCTCCTTGGTGTGAAAATGGTGCTTGATACTTTCAAGCAGGCACTTGATAAAGTCAAGGGGGTTCAGGTGAAGTCCTACGGACAGCTCTGCTCGATCGCTCGCGCCCTGGATGTCGTCGGTGACCGGTGGACTCTCCTGATCGTGCGTGAGCTGCTGATCGGGGGCGCATTGCGCTTTGGCGAAGTCCAGCGCGGCCTGCCTGGCATCGCGACAAACCTGCTCACCCAGCGTCTGCGGGACCTCGAGACCAACGGTGTCGTCGCCCGCGAGCCCGCCCCAGGAACCCCGGGCACGCCAACGTATTGGCTTACCGAGCGTGGCCGGGCCCTGGACGGAGTGCTGCGCGAGCTTCTGAAGTGGGGTGCACCGACGGTTCCAGACGCGCCGAGTGATGCGATCTTCCAGATGCACTGGCTCAGCCAACCGGCACGCTTCCTCCTCGCGGATCACAGACCGGACGAGCCACCGATCCTGATCCGGTTCGGCACCTTCGACGACGGCTTCGACCTCACCGCCGCCGACGGGACCATCACGGTGGACCCTTGCCAGCGCGATGTCAGCCCCCTGGCGGGTGTTACAGGCCCCGGGCCGGTACTGGTTGCCCTCCTACAAGGCGCAATGCCTCTGCCCGCCGCTATCGCGCAGGGCGTGGATGTCACCGGCGATGCCGCGGCCCTGACGCGAGTTCTACCAGCGCCGCAAGCGTCGACTAACGTCCCCGGTCAGTACACCTAGTAGCGGTCCTTCTCCCAGAAGATGTATTCCTGGTCGTCGTCGGTGAGGCCCCAGTTGACGCCGATCGAGCGCATCCAGGCGTTCATCAGCCGGCAGAGGTCGGCCAGGACGGCGCCGAGCTCATTGGTGGTCATGGGCTCGTCGACGGGCCAGAGTCGGTGGAAGGTCAGGCTCCAGGCGTCCCAGCTGTCCTCGACGTATTCGTCCCAGCCGTCCGGCAGTGGGTCGGGGCGGCGCGGTGTGCCGCTCTCGTCCAGGCCGAGCTCGGGGGAGAGGTAGGCGAGCATGCGGACCAGGCCGTTCGCGGCTGTCAGGGTGCGGTAGGCGGCCGCACCGATGTCGGCCCGCCAGGTGCGCTTGGCCTCGTTGAGCTCTGCGCGCAGGTGCGCGATCTCGTTCGTGAGGTGGTCGACGTGGTGCAGCGGCGAGGGTGCGTGGAGGGCGGTGTATTGCTCGATGCGGTTGTCGTCGACGTGCGCTGCCAGCGGTTTGCGGCAGGCTGCGTCGCTGTTGCTCAGGCCCTGGACGTCTTGGTAGGCGTCCTCGCCGCGCAGTCGCAGCGCGGCGTGCCCGGCTTCGTGCCTGCTCAGGTGCTCGGCCGCGGCGATCACGTGCGCGACCAGCGCCTCGACGGACCCGACGTCCTCCCTCGTGGCGAACAACACCTCGATGGAGATCACGATGTCAAAGGTGCCGTCGTCGTGTGGGAGGGTGATCGTTCCGGCGTAGCCTGCGCCGCGGTCGGTGGTGTAGGGGTTGTCATCGGCGCGCTCGGTGACCCGGTTCACGGTCGAGATCATGTCGCCGGTGAGCGTCAACCGCCACCGCGTGGTGTCCGGGACCAACTCGACGATCCCGGCCACCAGGGTCTGCAGCAGTCCCTGCTGCTCGATCATGAACGCCAACGCGCCAGCAAGCTCCGGATCGTCGCCCTCTCCGAATCCGTCGAGGGCGACGTTGATCGGTGGCGCGGGCGTGTCGGTCATAACCGTCACCATAGACGAGGCCGACGACATCACCGTCGCACGGGCGAACCTGCGCCGGACGCGCCTCGCCCTCGAAACCGCATTCCCCATAATCGACACCAGGAGCACACGATGACCGCTGCCTTGGCTGCTCTCCTCGAGCAAGCCGTAGCGTTCGGGCCTCGCCGCGACCTCTTCACGTCCGCCGGCTACGAGAACCACGTCGAGAAGCTCGTACGCGAAGAGCTGATGATAGAGACCCTCACCACTGTCGCCGCGACCGTCGACGAGCACGAGGCCCCTCCGGCACTGTCGTCCACTTAGCCTCGATCCACCGATGAAGGTGGGTGTTGAGCGGGCGTCGTGACATAGAA
>CAZDAO010000406.1:0-4000 GCA_964503015.1 uncultured Nocardioides sp.
TGTACGCCATCAGGGACTCGAACCCCGAACCCGCTGATTAAGAGTCAGCTGCTCTGCCAATTGAGCTAATGGCGCAGGCGGTGAAGCGAGGACAACATTACCGCGTCCTGACCGGCGTGCGAAATCGAGGGGTGTGTGGTGGGCACGGCTCACAGGTCGGCCAGGACGGCCTGGGCGGCGTTGTGCCCGCCGAGACCGGAGACCGCCCCGCCGCGGCGTGCGCCGGAGCCGCAGAGGAGCACCACGTCGTGGCCGGTCTGCACGCCCCACTGCTGGGCCGGCGTCTCCAGGCGGGAGCGGTTGGGTGCCCACGGCCACTCGAGGTCGCCGTGGAAGATGTGCCCGCCCGGCATCGCGAGGTCCGCCTCGACGTCCTGGGGGATCTTCGCCTCGAGGCAGGGGTTGCCGTCGGCGTCGGTGGCCAGGCACTCCTGGATCGGCTCGGCCAGCACCGCGTTGAGCGATGCCATGGCCCGACTCGTGGCCACGTCGCGTGCCGAGGGGTCGGCGTCGAACAGCGCGGCCGGGGTGTGCAGCCCGAAGTAGGTGAGCGTGTGCGCCGAGCCGGCACGGTCGCCGAGGATCGAGGGGTCGGTGAGGCTGTGGCAGTAGACCTCGCCCGGCATCGGGTCGGGCACCGCGCCGCCGGCAGCGGCGTCGTACGCCCGTTCGAGCTGGGTGTAGTCCTCGGCCAGGTGGAGCGTGCCCGCGAACGCGACCTCGGGGTCGGCGCCCGACCGCAGGCGGGGCAGCCGGTCGAGCAGGAAGTTGATCTTCAGCTGCGACCCGGCCGGCTTGCTCTCGGCGTCCTCGCCCTCCCCGAGCAGGATTCGCAGCACCCACGGCGCCACCCCGGACAGCACCCGTCGTGCGGTGACCGAGCGCTGCTGCGAGCCGTCGTGGAAGGTCACCTCGGCACCGTCGGGGCCGGGGGCGATGGCGCTCACGCCGGCGCCGGTGAGGATCTCGGCGCCCGCGTCGACGGCGGCCCTCGCGAGCGCGTCGGTGACCGCGCCCATGCCGCCGATCGGCACCCGCCACTCGCCGGTGCCGTTGCCGATCAGGTGGTAGAGGAAGCAGCGGTTCTGGACGAGCGAGGGGTCGTCGAGGGACGCGAACGTGCCGATGAGGGCGTCGGTCGCGACGACGCCGCGGACGGTGTCGTCGGTGAAGCGTGAGGTGATGGCCCGACCGAGCGGCTCGGCGACGACCTCGTGCCAGATCCGCTCGTCGACCAGCGAGCGCACGTCACGCTCGAGCGGCAACGGCTGCATCAGGGTGGGGGACACCGCCTCGGCGAGCCGGCCGACCTCGGCGTAGAACGCCTGCCAGGCGGCGTACTCGTCGTCGCCCCCGGTCAGCTCGCGGAACGACGCGCGCGTCGCCTCGCCCTCGGGCCGCTCCACGAGCAGCCCGCCGGTGCGGTCGCCGCGCACCCAGGGGGTGTACGACGCCGTGGTGCGCGAGGCCAGCCGCACGTCGAGGTCCAGGTCGGCCATCAGCTGCTCGGGCATCAGGCTCACGAGGTAGGAGTAGCGCGAGAGCCGGGCGGGCTGGCCGGAGAACGGCTCGACGGACACTGCAGCCCCGCCGGTGTGGTCGAGCCGCTCGAGCACGAGGACGCTGAGTCCGGCGCGGGCGAGGTAGGCGGCGCTGACCAGGCCGTTGTGGCCGCCGCCGACCACGACGACGTCATAGCTGCTGCTGCCGGGAGTCACCGACCCAACCTAGACCCTCAGCCGCCGGAGTCGTCGGCGCGCGGGCAGCGTGCCGGACCCGAGATCGCGCACGGGCGCTGCGGCCCGACCCGCGACCAGGGTCGCTCGGCGCCGGCGCCCGGGTTCTTGGCCCCTACGTCCCGTCCGGGCGGCGGAGGACCGTGGGATCAGAGGGACATCCGCGCTCGCGACCCGGAGGAGGACGCCATGATCGAGCACTCGGACAGCAGCACGTCACCGCCGGTGGTGGTCGCCGTCGGTCCCGACGACTGCCGCGCCGCCGTCCGCTACGGCGCTGAGGTGGCCCTGCGCGCCGGGTGTCCGCTGCACCTGGTGCACGCCGTGCCGGTGGTCCCGCAGGGGCCCGAGACGGTGCTGATCACCGCAGAGGGTGTGGAGAAGTTCGGCCGGGAGAGCCTCGCGCTGGCGGTCGAGCAGGCCGAGGACGTGGTGCACGGGCTGGTGCCTGTCGTCGACGTGCTCCACAAGGGGTCACCGGTCCATGCGCTGGTGCGTGCGGCGAAGGAGAGCGACGCACGACTCGTCGTGCTGGAGCACCGTCACCTGTCCCGCCTGTCGCGACTGGTGAACCGGACGATCACCGGCGGCGTGGCAGCACACACCCGCGCGCCCGTGGTGGCCGTGCCGACCGGCTGGACACCGTCCGGTGCAGCGCTGGTCGTGGTCGTCGCCGTCGACGTCCCGGAGCGCTCCGCGGCCGTCCTGGCCGCGGCCAGCGCCGAGGCACGGGTCCGGGGCGCCACCCTCCGCGTGGTGCACGCCTGGTCGTTGCCCGACCCCTACGACGGCCTGCGCATCAGCCCGGAGGAGACGCAGCGCTGGACCGACCGCTCGCGCGCGGAGATCTGCTCGGCGCTGGACGCGCTCGGCGACGTCCAGGTCGCGATCGAGGCCGACATCCGGGTGCGACGCGGCCCGACGGTCGAGGTCCTGACCGAGGAGGCGGCCGATGCCGACCTGCTGGTGGTCGGCCGCCACGACCCCCTCCTGCCGGTGGGATCGCACCTGGGCCCGGTCGCCCGCGCGGTGCTGCGGGAGGCCGCCTGTCCCGTGCTGCTCGCGGCACCGGAGGTACGCCGCTAGGGATGTGCCTCGCCACCCGTCCGTCCGTAGGGTCGAGGGGCGGGGAAGTGAGGGGTCCAGACATGTGGGACAAGATCCGGTCGCGGGTCGATGACCGGCTCGGCGACCCGGTGTGGTGGAACGACGTCCTCCAGCTCGTCAAGACCGTGCTCGCGGCCGTCGTCGCATGGGTGCTGGCGGCCAGCGTCCTCGACCTGCCCCAGCCGTTCCTCGCGCCGTGGTCGGCCCTGCTGGTGGTGCACGCCACCGTCTACCGGACCTTCTCCAAGGGGTCCCAGCAGGTGGCTGCCACGGTCGTGGCGGTGGTGCTCGCCTCGGCGGTGGGCGAGACGGTCGGGCTGAGCACGGCCGCGGTCGCGCTCCTGCTCGTGCTCGCGCTGCTGCTCGGTGCGGTCCCCTGGCTGGGCGCCGAGGCCACCACGATCGCGACCACCGGGCTGGTGGTCCTCACCACGGGTTTCGACAGCGACGTGATGCTGATCTCGCGGCTGCTCGACACCGCCATCGGGGTCGTCGTCGGGCTCGCGGTCAACGCGCTGGTCTGGCCGCCACTGCGTCGCCACACCGCGGCCGAGGCGCTCGACCGCATCGACGACGGGATCGGGCAGCTCCTGGTCGACATGGCCGACGGGCTGGCGAGCAGCGGCAGTGTGGACCACGCCGGGGAGTGGGTGGAGCGCACGCGTGACATCGACGAGGACCTCGACCACGCCTGGGCGCTGGTCCGCCAGGCGCAGGAGAGCGCCCGGATGAACCCGCGCCGCTCGGCGCGACAGATGCGCAACCCCCGGCAGTGGCACGGGCTGCTCCGGCGGCTCGAGCAGGCGGTCGCGGAGACCCGCAGCCTGGCCCGGACCCTCGGCGCGCAGGCACACCACGGGGCCCTCGACGAGCGGTTCGCCGCGCGGTGGGTGGCGATGCTCGGCGAGGCCGGCCGGTCGACGGTCGAGGCGGACCCGGCCGGGCTGGTCGACGTACGCCGCCGGCTGCACGAGTACAGCGACGAGCTCCGGGCCACCGAGAGGTCGCCGCAGTGGCCGGTCTACGGCGCGCTGATCGTCAACCTGCGCAACATCGTCGACTCGCTCGACGAGGTCGCGGCCGCCGGTCAGATCCGGGGTCGGCGGCTCCGGTTGCGGATCCCCGGCGGGCCCGGCGGCGTCGAGCAGCCCTGACGC
>CAZDAO010000407.1:0-3992 GCA_964503015.1 uncultured Nocardioides sp.
GGTGCGCGTCCCGCGCACCGCGCTGCTCAACCAGTTCGCCGAGGTGACGCCCGAGGGCCGCTACCTCTCACCGATCGACAACCCCAACAAGCGCTTCTTCACCATGCTCGGCACCCTCGTCCAGGGCCGCGTGTGCGTCGGCGGCGCCGGCATCAACGCCGCCAAGGTGGCCCTCGCGATCGCCGTCCGCTACGCCGACCGGCGTCGCCAGTTCGAGGCGACCTCGCCCGACGAGGAGCAGGTGCTCCTCGACTACGGCATGCACCAGCGCCGCCTGCTGCCGCTGCTGGCGCGCACCTATGCGCTCCACTTCGCCCAGGAGGTCGTCGCCGGGCAGCTGCACGACGTCTTCTCGGGCCCCGGCCCCACCGAGCCGGGCAGCGACGAGCACGCCCGCCGGATGCTGGAGTCGCGGGCCGCCGGCACCAAGGCGCTCGGCACCTGGCACGCCACCCGCACCATCCAGGAGTGCCGCGAGGCGTGCGGCGGCGCCGGCTACCTCAGCGAGAACCGCTTCGCCGCGCTGAAGGCCGACACCGACGTCTTCACCACCTTCGAGGGCGACAACCACGTCCTGCTGCAGCTGGTCGCCAAGGGCCTGCTCACCGACTACGCCGGCGAGTTCGAGGACATGGACCAGCTCGGGATGGCCCGCTTCGTCGCCGGCCTCGCCGTCGAGACCGTCGTGGAGCGCACCTCGGTGCACAAGCTCGTGCAGTCGGTCCGCGACCTGCTGCCCGGCGGCGACAAGTGGGACCAGGAGGCGGGGCTGCTCGACCCCAACTACCAGCTCGCGATGCTCCGCTTCCGCGAGGAGCACATGATCGGCGGGGTCGCCCGGCGGCTCAAGCGCGGCATCGACCAGGGGGACAACCCGGGCGCCGTCTTCTCCCGCGTCCAGGACCACGTCATCGCGGCTGCCCGGGCGCACACCGAGCGGCTCGTGCTCGAGGCGTTCGTCGCGAGGACCGCCGCGCTGCCCGACGGTGACCTCAAGGTCGCGCTCAACCTGCTCTGCGACCTCCACGCGCTCGCCACGATCGAGGCCGACCGCGCCTGGTTCATGGAGCACGGCCGCCTCTCCAGCGCCCGCTCCAAGGCGATCAGCCGCGAGGTCAACGCACTGTGCCGCAAGCTGCGGCCGCTGGCCGTCGACCTCGTCGACGCCTTCGGCGTGCCCGAGGAGATGCTGCGCAGCCCCGAGCTCCTCAGCTGGCCCATCGGATCGGGCGAGTGAGATGACCTTCGGGGGGCTGCCGACGCGGTGGGAGCCCGACGGGGACAGCCGCGGCCTCGCGCTCGTCCTGCCCGGCCGCGCCTACTCGCCCAGCGCACCCCTGCTCGAGCTCGCCCGACTCGCGCTGCTCCAGCACGGCTTCACCGTCCAGCAGGTCTGGTGGGACGCCGGGTCCCGGGGCGAGGAGGACGCGGAGGCGTGGGTGCGCCGCCACGTCACCGAGGCGCTGGCCGTCGAGGACGCCGACCACGTCGTCGTGGTGGGCAAGTCGCTCGGCACCCGCGCCGCGTCGTACGCCGCCGAGCGGGGGCTGGACGCCATCTGGCTCACCCCGCTGCTCGTCGAGCCGGCGCTGGCCGAGGCCATCGCCGCCAACGCCGGGCGGCAGCTCCTCGTCGGCGGCCTGGCCGACGAGCTGTGGGACGCCGCCGTCGCGACCGAGCTCGCCGACAACGGCTGCGACGTGCTCGAGGTGCCCGACGCCGACCACGCGATGGGCACCGGCGACGTGGTCCGCACCGCCGAGATCCTCGTCGAGGTCGCCCGCGCCGTCGACCGCTTCCTGGCGGGGATCTGAACGGCATGCGGCTGCCCAAGGCGGTCGGGGCGTGGAGCGAGGACCCGCTGTGGGCGCGGGTCTACCCGCACCTGGTCGACCACCCCGTGCTCGGGGCGCCGCTGTGGCGGCTCGGCCTCGGCACCGACATCACCAGGCTCTACGCCGCCACCCGGGAGATCGGCGAGCTGCCCGACGGCGCCCGGGTGCTGGACGTGCCGGCCGGCGGCGGTGTCGCGCTGCGCGGCCTGCGGCCCGGCCGCCGGGTCGACCTCGTCGCCGCCGACATCTCGCCGCGGATGCTCGAGCGCACCGCCGCGGCCGCGCGGCGCCACGGCGTCGCCGACCAGGTCACCACGGCGCTGGCCGACGTCGGGGCGCTGCCGTTCGACGACGGCACGTTCGACCTGGTCGTGTCCTTCACCGGGCTGCACGTCTTCCCCGACCCGCAGCGGGCGATCAGCGAGATGGTGCGCGTGCTGAAGCCCGGTGCGAGCCTCGTGGGCAGCGCGCTGTTCGCCGACGACTTCCACGGCGTCGAGCGCCGCTACGCGCTCGTGCACGCCGCCGGCCGGCTGGCTCGCGTGCTCGGCCCGATGTGCTCCTCGGCCGACGCGGTCCGGTGGCTGGAGGAGGCGGGTGCGGTCGGCGTACGGCTCGAGATGAGCGGCGGGATCGGCTGGTTCCGGGCGTCGAGGCACGCGCTCTGACGACGGCGTGTCACAACTCCGCGGCGGCCGGTGTCTCCATGTCACCAACCGAGAGATGGAGACGACATGCCCAGCCAGTTCCGCATCCCGAAGGCCACCATCGACGGCGCCTACGGCGCGCTCATGACCCGCGTCGCGAAGCGCATGTGGGGCCAGGTCCCCGACAACGCCCACGTGCTGTGGCACAACAAGCCGGTGCTCAAGGCGGTCTTCGGCTTCGAGCAGAAGGTCGGGCGGTGGAAGGCCCTCGACCCGCACCTGAAGACGTACGCCGAGATGGCCAGCGCCGGCGTCATCGGCTGCTCGTGGTGCCTGGACTTCGGCTACTTCCTCGCCCACACCAAGGGGCTCGACGAGGCGAAGGTCCGCGAGGTGCCCCGCTGGCGCGAGTCGGACGTCTTCACCGGCCTCGAGCGGGAGGTGATGGCCTACGCCGAGGCGATGACCGTGACCCCGCCGGAGGTGACCGACGAGATGGTGGCCAGCCTCGACCGGCAGCTCGGCCACGCAGCGGTCGTCGAGCTCACCATGATGGTCGCGGTCGAGAACGAGCGGTCCCGCTTCAACTCCGCGATGGGCCTGGCCTCGCAGGGGTTCAGCGAGGTCTGCGAGCTGCCGCTCGCGCAGGCTGGGACGATCACGACGTGAACCACACGGAGACGCCCCTCGTGCAGCACTGGACCGCCCACCGCAACCTGCTCTTCACCGTGTCCTACGAGATGCTCGGCTCGGCCGCCGACGCCGAGGACGTCCTCCAGGAGGTCTGGCTGAGGTGGGCGGACGTCCTCGTCGCTGAGGTGCGCGACCCGCGCGCCTACCTCGTCCGGATGACCACCCGGCTCTCGCTCAACCGGCTCCGCAGCCTGGCGCGGCGTCGCGAGGACTACGTCGGCACCTGGCTCCCCGAGCCGGTCCTCACCGCACCCGACGTCGCCGAGGACGTCGAGCTCGCCGACAGCGTCTCGACCGCGATGCTGCTGGTGCTGGAGACGCTGCCGCCGACCGAGCGGGCCGTCTTCGTGCTGCGCGAGGTCTTCGACCTGCCGTACGACGAGATCGCGGCGGCGGTGGAGAAGTCCGAGGCGGCGGTGCGCCAGATCGCCAGCCGCGCCCGCGGCCACGTCGCCGAGCGGCGTCCGCGGACCTCGGTGAGCGCCGCCGAGCGCGACGCGGTGATCGAGAAGTTCCGCGCCGCCACCGCCGGCGGTGACCTGCAGTCGCTGATGGACGTGCTGGCGCCCGACGTGGTCCTGATGACCGACGGCGGCGGCAAGGTCCAGGCCGCGCTCAACCCGATCTACGGCCGCGACAAAGTGTTCCGGTTCCTCACCGCGGTCACGCCCGACGCGCTCGAGCTCGAGCCGGTGTGGCTCAACGGCTCGCCGGCCATCCAGTTCGTCATCGCCGGCCGGCGCGACGGCGTCGGCACCATGCTGGTCGAGGACGGCGTGGTGACCCGGCTGTTCCTGGTCCGCAACCCCGACAAGCT
>CAZDAO010000408.1:0-3989 GCA_964503015.1 uncultured Nocardioides sp.
ACCCGGCGTGCGGCTCGGTGGCTCGGCGGTCGGGACGACGGCGGGAGCGCGGTCCATCCGGCGGAAGGACGGCAGGCGGGTCGGCGCCATCGTGGTGACGAGGTACGTCGCCCCGGCGACGAGCAGTGCCGGGGAGATCCCCAGCCCGGCGACCGCGAGACCGCCGAGCACGCCGCCGAGCGGCATCAGCGACCAGCAGATCGCGGTGTTGAGCGAGGAGACCCGGCCCATCAGCGGGGCCGGGATCCGCTCCAGGATCACCGCACCGAGGATCGGGTTGAGGAAGCCGGCCGCGACGCCCGCGACCGCGGTGACGGCGAAGACCGCCCACAGCGGCGACTCCAGCGCCATCACCACGAAGCGCGGCGCGCCCGCGACGAGGAAGGCGACGACGTACGTCCGGAAGCGGGGCAGCGTCTCGCCCCACCGCGCGGCGACGAGCGCGCCAAGCACCGAGGCCCCGCTCATCACCGCGAACAGCGTGCCCAGCACGGCCACGCCGGCCCCGGACTCCTTGGCCCACACCGGCGCCAGCACCGCGGTCCAGGCCTGGTCGACGAGGTTGGTCACCGCCACCATCACGCAGATCGCGACGAGCACCGGCTCGGTGCGGAGGAAGTCCCAGCCCTGCCGCAGCTCCTGGACGTACGACGTCGGGTCGGCGTCGGCGTCCGCCGGGACCGGCCGGCCCAGGCCCGAGGTCGCGACACCGACGACCACGAAGGAGACGAGGAACGACGCGGCGTCGACGTAGAGCGCGTCGGCCGCCCCGACCGAGGCGACCAGGATGCCGGCGAGCGCCGCCCCGCCCATCGACGAGGTCCGCTCGACCGCGGCCGTCAGGCCGCTGACCCGCTCCAGCGACCAGCCGGCGGTGCGGGCGATCTCCGGGGCCATGGCCGCCTTGCCGGCGTCACCGGGCCCGCGGAGCGCACCGGCGACCGCGACCAGCACCAGGAGGGTCGGGAAGGCGAGCAGGCCCAGGCCGTGCAGGACCGGGATCGCGGCGACGACGATGGCGGACAGGAGGTCGCACACGAGCGCCACGCGGCGCGGCCCGACCCGATCGAGCAGCGGCCCACCCAGCGCCTTGGACAGCACCAGCGGCGCGATCTCGGCCGCCGCGACGAGCCCGGTCTGGGTGGCCGACCCGGTCGTGGACAGCACGAACCACGGGATCGCGATCATCGAGATCCGGGTGCCGACGAAGGAGATGCCCTCGGCGAGGAGGCCGCCCACGAGCGGCCGGCGGCTGGTCACGACCCGTCCCACTGCTGCCCGGGCCGGACGAAGGCGTTGAGGTTGACCACGAACGGCGCGGCGTCCTCGTCCCCGCTGTCGTCCACCTCCTCGATGGTGGCCACGAGCGACCGCACGAGCGCCTCGGCCTGCGCCGGCGTCAGCCGCACCTCCCAGTCGCTGAGCGTCCCGACGGTGCGCCACTGCTCGGGGAGGAAGGCCATCTCGGAGACCGCGGCGCGCATCCGGTCGGCGTACAGCATCGCGACGGTCGTGAGGTAGGCCTCCACGTCGCTGTCGACGACCCCCTCGTCGCGGAAGTTCGTGCGGGTGCTCTCGTGCGCCGCGCGCCACCAGCGGTCCCGGGCGTTGCCGCGGGCGGTGTCCTCCTCGATGAAGCCGTGCTGGGCCAGCTGGCGCAGGTGGTACGACGTCGCGCCGGTGTTCAGGTCGAGGCGCCGGGCCAGCGTGGTGGCTGTCGCCGGGCCCTCGCCGCGCAGGAGGGTCAGCATCCGCAGCCGGACCGGGTGGCTCAGCGCCCGGAGGCCGGCGATGTCGGGGGTGATGGAGGACGCCATGGCACGAGGCTAGGACTGCAAAGAGTCATTTGCAAACATGTCTTGGCAGAGTCCGGGTAGTCCAGTGGCTAAACCTCGTCTTCCGGCCGGTTGGGCGACCGTTGGTCACTGGACTACCCCAACGGGGGCGGGTCAGTAAGGTTGAAGAATGAACGACAAGGCGAGCTACACGAAGCAGGGCGAACCCTTCGAGCGCGACATGACCTACCTCCCCGACCGGATCCTGGCGGGGGAGCGGTCAGCCGACCCGCTCGACGACGAGTTCCCCAGCGGGTCCAAGGACAGCCCGCGCGACGTGCCGGTGTGGGAGGCGGTGCCGGGCCGCTACCGCCTCGTCGCCGCGCGTGCCTGCCCGTGGGCGCACCGCTCGATCATCGTGCGCCGCCTGCTCGGCCTCGAGGACGTCATCTCGTGGGGGGCGCCCGGCCCGACCCACGACCAGCGCAGCTGGACCTTCGACCTCGACCCCGGCGGGCGGGACCCCGTGCTCGGCATCGAGCGCCTCCAGGAGGCGTACTTCGCCCGCGAGCCCGGCTACGAGCGTGGCATCACCGTGCCCGCCATCGTCGACGTCGAGTCGGGCAAGGTCGTCACCAACGACTTCCCGCAGATCACCCACGACCTCTTCTTCGAGTGGCGCGAGCACCAGCGTCCCGACGCCCCCGACCTGTGGCCGGAGGACCTCCGCGCGGAGATGGAGCCGGTGATGAAGCGGATCTTCACCGAGATCAACAACGGGGTCTACCGCTGTGGCTTCGCCGGGTCACAGGAGGCCTACGAGGAGGCCTACGAGCGGCTCTGGGTGGCGATGGACTGGGTCGAGGAGCGGCTCGCCGACCGGCGCTACCTGATGGGCGAGGCGATCACCGAGGCCGACGTCCGGCTGTTCACGACGCTGCTGCGCTTCGACGCCGTCTACCACGGCCACTTCAAGTGCAACCGCAACAAGCTCACCGAGATGCCGAACCTCTGGGGCTACGCGCGCGACCTGTTCCAGACCCCCGGCTTCGGCGACGACGTCGACTTCGACCAGATCAAGCGGCACTACTACGTCGTCCACGAGGACATCAACCCCACCGGCATCGTCCCGGCCGGTCCGGACGAGTCGGGCTGGCGGACCCCGCACCGCCGCGGCTGACGACCTCCGCTGGCCTCAGCCCTCCGACGGCTCCGACGGCTCCGTCGGCTCCGTCGGGGTCGGCGGAGGCGGGGGTGGGGTCGGAGTCGGGGGCGGCGGGGGTGAGGTCGGCGTGGGCGTCGGTGTCGACGTGGGCGTCGGCACCGGGCTGGGCGGTGCCGTCCACGCAGGCCCCTGGCCGAAGCGCGCGAGCCGAGGGCCGTCGGAGGTCCAGCGCAGCCGGGCGAGGTAGAGCACCCGGTGCCCGCGGTCGAGGGTGTCCGCATGGGCGGAGTACGTCGACTCGCAGGGGCCGTTGACCCCGTCGCAGACCCAGCCGTGGACGAACAGCCGGTTCGGGGTGGTCGCCAGGTAGTCGGCCCCGCCCGGTCCGCAGATCCCGGTCGACTCGTGATCCAGCAGCACCCTCTCGGCCGCTGTCTGCCAGCCCCGACGGATCGACGCCGACTCCCGCCAGACGGTGCGGTAGCCGCAGCGGCCGTAGTCGCCGCGGCTCATCAGCAGGTGGTGGGTGCCGCGGGCGTCGACGAGCTCGGGGTTCTCCAGCACGCCGGGGTCGCGCAGCACCTCGCGGCTCGGGCCGGCGGCGCGCAGCCCGCTGCGGGTCAGCCGCACCATCCGGATCGAGGACGGCGTGCCCTGGGTCCGGTAGAGCAGGAACCGCCGTCCGTCCGGGGCGACGTACGACGACGGGTCGATCACGCCGCGCCGCGGCAGCCCGGCCTCGGTGGGTACGACGTCGCTCGCCGGGGCCGTCGCGGCGCCGGCCGGGCACGCGAGCGGCTGGGAGTGCAGCGGCGTGAACGGGGTCGCCAGGTCGGGCGAGGTGGCCACGCCGATGCAGCGGTCGGCGAGGTGGGGCAGGCCGGTGACCGGGAGGGAGTAGTAGGCCAGCCAGGTGCCGTCGGCGGCGCGTTGCAGGTCCGGGGCCCACACGGCGCCGTTGCGCGCCCAGAGCGGGCGTGAGTCCAGCAGGGGTGCGCCCGGGACCCAGCCGGCGTACTCCTGGGCGCTGGTGCTGGTGCCGCCGCGCC
>CAZDAO010000409.1:0-3986 GCA_964503015.1 uncultured Nocardioides sp.
ATCCCGCTCCTGCCGGTGCCGGCCGGGCTGCGGCTGCAGGCCGTGCACGCGGGCGACGTCGCCCGTGCGGTGTGCGCCGTCGTCGAGCGCCCGGTCTCGGGCGCCTTCAACCTGGCAGGCGAGGGCGTGCTCCGGCGAGAGGAGCTCGGCACGCTCGTCGGCGCCCGTACGGTGACCGTGCCGTCGTCCGCGGTGCGTACGGCGATGGACGTGGGCTGGCGGGCGAGGGCCGTGCCCGTCCCGGGAAGCCTCTTCCAGGCCCTCCAGCACGTCCCGCTGCTCTCCACCGACCGGGCTGCCGCGGAGCTGGACTGGCACCCCGACCACGACGCCGCGGACGCCGTCGGGCAGCTCCTCGACGGCGCGCGGCTGCGCGGCGGCAGCGGCATGCCGCCCATGCACCGCTGACCACGACCGACCACCTGGGTCCACCCCTCGGCGGATCCGGGGGTTCGTCCGCGGCCGACCCGGGGGCGACCTAGGGTGGTGGCCCCGCAAGGTAAAGGAATCCCACGACCGATGACGGCGGCCCCATGACGAGTGCACCACCCATCCGCATCTACCTCCTCGACGACCACGCCGTGGTCCGACGGGGGCTGCGGGCGGTCCTCGAGCTCGAGGACGACTTCGAGGTGGTGGGGGAGTCCGGCACCGTCGCCGAGGCCGTCCCCGACATCCTCCGGCTCGCGCCCGACGTCGCGGTGCTCGACGGCCGGCTGCCCGACGGCGACGGCATCGAGGTCTGCCGCCAGGTGCGCTCCGCGAACCCGCAGGTGCGCGCCCTGATCCTCACCAGCTACGACGACGAGGAGGCGCTGTTCAACGCGATCCTCGCCGGCGCGGGCGGCTACGTGCTCAAGCAGGTCGACGAGGGTGCCCTGGTCAACAGCATCCGCGCGGTGCGCCAGGGCCAGTCGCTCATCGACCCCGCCGCCGCGGTCCGGGTGATCGAGCGGATGCGGTCCGACAGCGCAGCCCCGGAGGGGTTGTCGGCCCTCACCGACATGGAGGCGCAGATCCTCGACCTGATCACCGAGGGGCGCACGAACAAGCAGATCGGCGAACAGCTCTACCTCGCCGAGAAGACGGTGAAGAACCACGTGACGAGCCTGCTCGCCAAGCTCGGCGTGCAGCGGCGCACCCAGGCCGCGGTGCTGGCCTCCCAGCTCGGTCGCAGGCGACCGGGCTGAGCAGCGCGGTGGCGCTCAGTCGTCCTTCGAGCGGTCGCGGATCGCGTTGAGCAGCGAGTCGACGGCGCCCTCGGGGGGCGAGGCGGCCTCCTGGTTGGACTGGGCCAGCTGGGCCAGCAGCTCCTGTCGGTGCACGGCGACCGAGCGGGGCGCGTCGATGCCGATCCGGACGACGTCGCCACGGACCTCCAGGACCGAGACGGTCACGTTGTCTCCGATGACGACGCTCTCTCCCGCACGGCGGCTCACGACCAGCATGCGTGCACGGTACCTGAGGCACCGTGCTCCGGTTCAGGCGATCAGGGGTGTGGCCACCGAGAGGCTCGGGTCGTCGAGCACGACCTGCACCGCCCGGTGGGTCGCGATGTCGAGCACGACGGGGGCCGCGAGGTTCGCGGTGGTGCTCGCCAGCGAGTCGCCGGCCGTCAGGACGCACAGCACCATCAGGTCGTCCACGGAGCTCGACCCGAGGTCGGTGAGGATCGTGTCCTCGACCTCGGGGGAGTAGTCGGGGAAGAACGTGGCCGGGGGCACCACGAGGAACCGCAGGCCGGGCTCGTCCAGCGAGGTCAGGCTGCAGAGCGCACCGGTGTCGTCGACCCGGACGAGCGCGAAGCGCGCCAGGTCGGGGAAACCGGGCATCGGCTGCACCAGCTCGATCACGGGGATCTCGGGGGCTCCGGTCATCGTCGTGTCCTCCATCGTGGCGATCATCGCAGAAAGTCCAGGAGGCTCGGCTGCATCACCCGCGAGGTCGCGGCGAGGGCGGCCTGGTAGGCCACCTCCTGCATCTTCAGGTCGACCATGGCGCGGGGCAGGTCGGTGTTCTCGATCTCGGCGAGGGCGTTCGTCAGGGACAGCTCGGTGTCACCGGCGCGGATCCCGGCCTGCTCGACACGGTTGGTGCGTGCGCCGACGTCGGTCCGGACCACGACCAGCCGGTTGCTGTCGTCCTTGAGAGCCTCGAGGCCGGACGCGATCGCGTTGGTGTCGCCGGCGCGGACCGCGTCGGCGAGCGCGCTGAGGTGGTCGAAGACGTTGTCCCCGTCGACGCCGAACGCGGCCGGCCCGGCGACCGCCACGTCGACGACCACACCGTCGGCCACCGCCCGGTTGACCGGGTTGGTGTCCCCGGCGAACGTCACGACTCCACCCGCTTCGGCGAACGCGGCGGGACCGGCGGTGGTCCCACCGAAGACCGGCCGGTCGATGTAGATCGCGTTGGCGGTGCCGAGCAGCGAGCTGCGCAGCTGGCCGATCTCGACCGCGAGTGCCTCGCGAGCATCCTGGTTCACGGTTCCGTTCACCGCCTGCTGGCCGAGCTCGCGGGCCTTGCGCACCAGGTCGTTGGCCGTCCCCAGTGTGCTGTCGAGCGTGTCGAGCCAGCCGATGCCGTCCTGGGCGTTGCGGGCGTACTGCTGCTGGGCACCGACGGACGAGCGCAGCCGCATCGCGGACGCGGTGTCGGCCGGGTTGTCGGAGGGGCGGTTGAGCACGCGGCCGGTCGACAGGTGCTCCTGGATCTCGGCGAGCCGGGTGAGGCTGCCCTGGAGGCGGGTCAGCGACCGCTCGCCCAGCATCGACTGGGTCACGCGTCCGATGCTCATCAGCGCACCAGCCCGGTCCGGTTGATCAGCGTGTCGAGCACCGAGTCGAGGGTCGTCATGACCCGTGCCGCGGCCTCGTAGGCCCGCTGGGCCTGCATCATGGTCACCGTCTCCTCGTCGAGGTTCACGCCCGAGAGCTGCTCGCGGGCGCCGTCCACCTGGCTGGTGAGGGTCAGCTGGGTGTCAGCCAGCCGTCGCACCGACGCCACGTCGGTTCCGAACACCGTCACGAACCGCTGGTAGGAGCGCTCCGGTCCACCGAGGGCCTCGGCGACCGCGGTCGCGTTGCCGCCGTCGCGGTTGGCGACGCCGCTGATGCCCGACGCCGCGAGGTTGGCGGCGTCGTCGACCTCGAGCACCAGCGGCCCACCGGGGGCGGCCGCGTCGACGGAGAAGAAAGCCACGCCAGGGTTGCCGTCCGCGTCGTAGCCGGACTGGTGGGCTGCGTTGACCGCATCGGCCACCTCCTGGGCGACGGCCGTGATCTGGTCACGTAGCCCGGGCAACGTCGTGCCGAGCAGCTCGACGGTGCCACCGATCTCGCCGCGGAGGCCGCTGACCGCGGTCGCCGTACCACCGGGCGGGGTGACGGCGAGGGCGAGCGGCTGGCCGTCGGACGTGCCGTCGGCGTTGACGCCGCTCGTCGCCGACATCGTGCCGGCGCGGTTGCCGGTCACCAGGGCGACACCGCCGACGATGACGTCCATGCCGCCCTGGCTGTTCTCGACAGCGGTGCCGCCGGTGAGCTCCGCCAGCCGCAGTGCCATCTGGTCGCGCTGGTCGAGCAGGGTCGAGGGGTCGTTGCCCGACATCCGGGCGGCGGCGATCGCCTCGTTGGCCGCCGCGAGGTTGGTCGCGACGGTGTTGGTCTCGCCGAGGTCGGCGAGCAGGGACATGCGCTGGTCGGCCTCTTCTGACTCCACGTTGCGTCGCTGGGCGGCAACGGCGTCGACGAGCGTGCGGGACGTCGCGATGACCGCGGCACGCACGGCGGGGGAGTCGGGGCTGTTGCCGAGGTCGTGCCAGGCGCCGCGCACGTCGGCAAGCGCCTTCGAGATGCCGTCGCCGGCGGGCTCGCCCAGCGCGGCCTCCACGCGGGCCAGCGCAGCCGCGCGGGTGTCGAGGTAGGACTGGGTGCCGTGCTCGCGCCGGGCCCTTGAGTCCAGGAGCGGGTCCACGAGCCGGTCGA
>CAZDAO010000410.1:0-3976 GCA_964503015.1 uncultured Nocardioides sp.
CCGACGTACTCGATGTATCCCGAGTACGCCCGCGACGCGATGACCGAGTGGGTGACCGGACACCGGGCGGAGGACTTCTCCCTCGATCTCGAGGCCGCGCGCGAGCTGGTGCTCGAGCGCCGGCCGTCGGTGGTGCTGCTGCCGAGCCCGAACAACCCCACCGGGACGGCGCTGCCGCCCGAGGCGGTGTCGATGCTGTGCGAGGCGGCGGCCTCCTACGAGCCCGGCGGCGTGGTGGTGGTCGACGAGGCCTACGGCGAGTTCCGCCGTACTGGCACGCCGAGCGCCCTCAAGCTCCTGCCCCGGCACCGCAACCTCGTGGTGAGCCGCACGATGAGCAAGGCCTTCGCCCTCGCCGGTGCCCGGCTGGGCTACCTGGCGGCTGATCCCGCGATCTGCGACGCGATCCGGGTCGTGCGGCTGCCCTACCACCTGTCGGCGGTCACGCAGGCCACCGCGCTGGCCGCGCTGCGTCACGCGCCCGAGCTGCTCGGCAAGGTCGCGGACCTGCGGGCCGAGCGCGACCGCACCGTCGACTGGTTGCGCGAGCAGGGCTTCGAGGTGGCCGACTCCGACGCCAATTTCGCGCTGTTCGGCCGCTTCGCCGACCGGCACGCGGTGTGGCAGGGCCTGCTCGACCGTGGCGTGCTGATCCGCGAGACAGGCCCCGACGGATGGCTGCGCGTCTCGATCGGCCCCGCGGACGAGATGGCAGCATTCAGGCAGGCACTGCTGGAGACGACCCGGCAGACGAGTGAGGAGGAGCGGGCATGAACTCACCCCCCGACGTTCTTCTCCCCCGCTCCGCTCCTCCGAACAACGACGTAAGGACCCCGAGATGAGCCGCACCGCGAAGATCGAGCGCACCACCAAGGAGTCCCAGGTCGAGGTCCGGGTCGACCTCGACGGCACCGGGCGCTCCGAGGTGTCCACGGGCGTGGGGTTCTACGACCACATGCTCGACGCGTTCGCCCGACACTCGCTCGTGGACCTCGTCGTCCACACCAACGGCGACACCCACATCGACGCTCACCACTCGGTGGAGGACACCGCGATCGTGCTCGGTCAGGCGCTGCGCGAGGCGCTGGGCGACAAGTCCGGCATCCGGCGCTTCGGCGACGCCACGGTCCCGCTCGACGAGGCGATCGTGCAGGCGGTCGTCGACGTCTCCGGCCGCCCGTTCTGCGTCCACACCGGCGAGCCGGAGGGCCAGCAGTACGTCGCCATCGGCGGCACCGGGGCTCCCTACATGGGCTCGCTCACTCGCCACGTGTTCGAGTCGATCTCCTTCCACGCCCACCTCGCGCTGCACGTGCGCGTGCTCGGCGGTCGCGACCCGCACCACATCGTGGAGGCGCAGTTCAAGGCCTTCGCGCGCGCCTTCCGCGACGCGGTCGCGCTCGACCCCCGCGAGACGGGCGTGCCGTCGACGAAGGGCGCCCTGTGACGGCCGAGGTCGTCGTCCTCGACTACGGATCGGGCAACCTGCGGTCGGCCGTGCGGGCCGTCGACCGTGCCGGGGCCTCGGTCACCCTGACCGGCGACTTCGACACCGCGCTGGCGGCCGACGGACTGGTCGTGCCCGGCGTCGGCGCCTATGCGTCCTGCATGGAGGGCCTGCGCGCCATCAAGGGCGAGCGGATCATCGGGCGTCGCCTGGCCGGCGGGCGTCCGGTCCTCGGCATCTGCGTGGGGATGCAGATCCTGTTCGCGCGGGGCGTGGAGCACGGGGTCGAGACCGCGGGCTGCGACGAGTGGCCCGGCACGGTCGACCGGCTCCAGGCCGACGTCGTGCCGCACATGGGGTGGAACACCGTCGAGGTGCCGACCGGGTCGACGCTGTTCGCCGGCATCGAGCACGAGCGGTTCTACTTCGTCCACTCCTACGCCGCCCGCAGCTGGGACCTCGTGACCAACGACCGCACCGCTGCGCCGCTGGTGACCTGGGCCGAGCACGGCGGCGACCGGTTCGTCGCCGCGGTCGAGAACGGGCCGCTGTCGGCCACGCAGTTCCACCCCGAGAAGTCCGGCGACGCCGGTGCAGCGCTGCTGCGCAACTGGGTGGCGTCGCTCGGCTGACGCCGGACTGCGACAATCGGGGCGTGCCCGACTGGCCCGTCCTGCCGCTCTACGGCTTCCTCGTGGTGGTGGCGTTCGGGCGCGGCGGGGCGACGTACGTCCTGGCGCGCGGAGCCCGCGGCCTGGCGAGCAGGCGCTGGGCGCTGGACCGGACGTGGGTACGCCGGGGCGAGGACGTGGTGCGCCGCTTCGGTGCACCGGCGGTGACCCTGTGCTTCCTGACGGTCGGGGTCCAGACGGCGGTCAACGCAGCAGCCGGGTCGCTGCGGATGCCGCTGCGTCGCTACGTCCCGGCCCTGGCGCTGGGTGCGCTGCTGTGGGCGGGGGTCTACCTGACGATCGGCCTCGCGGTCGTGGAGGCGTTCTGGGGCGACGGGCGTCCGTGGCTGGTCCTCGTCGTGGTCCTCACCGCGGTGGTCATGGTCGTCGGTGTGCGACGCCTGCTGGGCCGCCGCGCCGTCCGCTGACGCCCGGAGCCCGTCGCGGGCGTGGATGTCCTCCAAAACTGGGTCGAGCGCCCCCGCGGGTGCGGGCTACCGTCCCGGCATGGCAGAGCTGAGCATGAACCAGATCATCCACGCCGCCGTGCGCCGCGACGTGGCCCGCACCGAGCAGGCGCTCCGCGCGCTGCGCGACGGTGACGGCGCGAGGGCGCGACAGGTCCAGGTCGCCTGGCAGAACCTCGTGCGCGAGCTGACGCACCACCACGAGGCCGAGGACGAGATCCTCTGGCCGTTCCTGCTGGAGCGCGGTGTCGACGCCGACCTGCTCCACCAGATGGAGGCCGAGCACGGAGCGATGAAGGAGGCGCTGCGCTCCGCCTCCGCCGCGATCGACGACGTGGTCGCGAGCCCGACGTCAGCCTCCGCGACGGCCGCCGCCGACGTGGTGGCGCGCTCGAGCACGGTGATCAACCAGCACCTCGACCACGAGGAGCGCGACGTCGAGGCGCCGCTCGGCGACCTCGAGTCCGACCCGGAGTTCAAGGCGCTGGCCAAGAAGCTGCGCCCGGCGAGCATCGTCGACGCCGCCAACGCGCTGGCCTGGATGCAGGACGGCGCAGGGGAGCGGGAGCGGTCCGCGCTGCGGGCGACGATCCCCGGACCGGTCGTCTCGGTCCTGACCCTCCTGCTCGCCCGGCGTTACCGCCGCGAGGTCGCCCCCGCCTGGCGCTAGGGCAGGTCGCGCTCCGCCAACTGCTTGATCGTCAGCAGCTGCCGGCGCGCCATCACCAGGTCGCCGACCGAGAGCAGCGGCGCGAGCCAGCGGTGCGTCCGTGCGACGACCTTGAGCACCAGGCGCGTGTCGTCGGCGTGCGGGAGGACGGCGTACGAGAGGTGGGCGCCCATGATCGTGGCGGTCAGCTCGCGGCCCGGGTCCACGGCCAGCACCCGTCCCCGGTCGCTGCCGAGGGCGTGCGTGAACGGGTCGCCGACGACCGGGTCGGGGACGTCGCGCAAGTCGCGCGGTGAGCGCCGTCCGAGGTTGTCGACCAGGTCGTAGGAGTAGGGCGCGAGGCGGACCTGGCGCAGTCGGCGCCACACGACGTCGGGCGCAGCGTGCACCGTCACCCCACGCCATGCCACGAGCGTCGGGTCGGGCACGAACACGTCACAGCCGAAGCGCATGTGCGTCTCGGCCGAGGTGACGCCCCACCGGTCGCCGATCATGCAGCCACGCTAGCGAGCCTCGAAACCACGTCCTACTCGGTGGTTGAGGTGCGAGCGCCCTTTCTCGGTGGTTGAGGTGCGAGCGCAGCGAGCCTCGAAACCACGCCCTGACCGCTGGCCGAGGAGGGACGGAGTCCCGTCGCGTGACCCTCTCCACAGCAACGCTCAATCGCCGCGAACTCAAGCGGTTGATGCAACTCGATCGTGAGTGAGAGGTTGCGGCGCAT
>CAZDAO010000411.1:0-3972 GCA_964503015.1 uncultured Nocardioides sp.
GCCGAGCAGCGCCCGGCCGCCATCGAGGTGGGGGGCGTCAGCATCGACGCCGGCACCCGCCGTACGACGGTCGCGGGGGAGCCGGTCCACCTGACGCCGACGGAGTTCGACCTGCTCCTCTGCCTGGCCCGCGAGGCCGGCCAGGTGCTGACCCGCGAGCGCCTCCTGCGCGACGTGTGGGACTGGGGCGACGCCTGGGCGAGCAGCAGCGCGACCCGGACGGTCGACAGCCACGTCAAGGCGCTGCGCAGCAAGGTCGGCGCCGCGCGGATCCGCACCGTGCACGGCGTGGGCTACGCGCTGGAGGACCTGCCGTGAGCCAGGCACCCACGAGCGGGCCGCTCGACTCGGTCACCAGCATCAAGATCAAGCTCGGACTGCTCGTCGCCGCCTCCGTGGTCGTGGCCGCGCTGCTCACGCTGCTCGGCTCTGCCGCCCACGTGCACCCGCTCCTGGTCGTCCCGGTCACCGTCGCGCTCGCGCTCGGTGTCACCCAGCTGCTGGCCGCCGGCATGGTGGAGCCGCTGCGCCGGATGACCGAGGTCTCGCGGGCCATGGCCCGGGGTGACTACTCCGGCCGGGTGCGGACCACCGCGACCGACGAGGTCGGTCAGCTCGCCGCCGCGTTCAACCGGATGGCCGAGGACCTCGCGACCGTGGACCGCGAACGACGCGACCTCATCGCCACGGTGTCCCACGAGCTGCGGACCCCCCTGACCGCGATGACCGCGCTGCTGGAGAACCTCGCCGACGGCGTCATCCCCGCCGACCGGGAGCACCTCGGAGGTGCCCTCGAGCAGGCCGAGCGGCTGGCCCGCCTGGTGGACGACCTGCTCCAGCTGTCCCGGCTCGAGGCCGGGGTCGTGGAGCTGGACCGGCGCGAGGTCGTGCTGCGCTCGCTCGTCGAGGAGTCGGTCGCCCAGGTGCGGTCGACCGGCCGGGAGGGCAGCTTCGACGTCGCGGTGCCCCCGGAGCTGGTCGTGCGCGCCGATCCCGCCCGCCTGCAGCAGCTGCTGGTCAACGCCGTCGACAACGCCACCCGCCACGCGCCGCCCGGCACCGACGTACGCGTCGTGGCCGAGGCCGGCGAGGACGCCTGGTGGCTCGAGATCACCGACGACGGCGGGGGAGTGCCGCCCGCCGACCGTGAGCGCGTCTTCGAGCGGTTCGGCACCGACGGCGCCGGCGGCACCGGGCTCGGGCTCGCCGTCGCCCGGTGGGTCGCGCAGCTCCACGGCGGCACACTGCGCTTCCTGGACCCCCCGACGGGTCGCGGCGCGCGCCTGCGCCTCGACGTGCCCGTCCGCCCCGCGGTCCCGGCGGGCGCACCCGGCCCCTCCGTCGGCGCCGCCGCCGCGACGTCCGCCGGGGGCACGACGACCGTCCCCGCGCCACCGCCGCCCCCGCAACCCGTGCCGCCCGTCCCCACCAGCAGCATGCAGGGAGTGGACGCCCTGTTCGGTCGCTTCTGGCCGGAGCACGGCCAGCCGTCCGGCCTGCGCACCGTGGGCGCGTCGGCGGCCGCGGGACTCCTCGCCGGCATCGCGCTGTCGTTCACCGACGTCGGCATCAGCTGGACCCTGGTCGCGATCGCCTGCGGCGCCGCCGCACTCGCGACGGCGCGGCGGCGGCGGGAGCCGTGGACGCTGCTGTGCGCGGGGTTGGCGCTCCTCCTCATCCTTCCCCTGACCCTGCTCGACGCAGCGTGGATCCATCTCGTGTGCCTCGTCGCGGCCACCGCGGTGTTCCTGTGCGGCGTCACCGGGGCCCGCACCATGCCGGGCATCCTGCTGTCGGGCATCTCCTGGCCTGTCGCGTCGTTGCGCGGGCTCCCGTGGTTCGGCCGGTCGTTGCGCATCGCCGGCACCGGGTCGCGGACCCCCGCGCTCGTACGCACCGTCGCGTGGTCGTTGCTGGGCCTCGCGGTGTTCGGGACGATCTTCGCCAGCGCCGACCCGGTCTTCGGGTCGTGGGTGAACCATCTGCTGCCCAACCTCACCTTCAACGACCTCGTGGGCCGCGCCTTCCTCGCCTGCTTCGTCTTCGCCGCCACCCTCGGCGCGGCCTACCTCGCGCTCAACCCGTCGCGCGTGGAGATGTTCGCCGCCCGCCGGCCGGTGCCCCTGGCGAACCGGTTCGAGTGGCTGGTGCCGGTGCTCGTCGTGGATGCCGTGTTCCTGGGCTTCATCGCCGCGCAGGCGCGGGCGCTGATCGGCGGGCGCGACTACATCGAGGAGACCACGGGCCTCACCTACGCCGACTTCGTGCACCAGGGCTTCGGCCAGCTCACCCTCGCCACCGCGCTCACGGTGCTGGTGGTCTGGGTCGCGTCGCGCAGGGCCGGGAGCACCCCTGCGGACCGCCGCTGGCTGCTGGCCTCACTGGGCCTGCTGTGCGTCCTGACCCTGCTCGTCGTCGCCTCGGCGCTGCGCGGGATGAGCGTCTACCAGGACGCCTACGGGTTCACCACGCTGCGCCTGTTCGTCGACGTGTTCGAGGGCTGGCTCGGCTTCGTCGTCCTGGCGATCATGGTCGCCGGCGTCGCGCGCCGAGGCAGCTGGCTTCCTCGGGTCGCACTGGTCTCGGGGGCGCTCGCCCTCGTCGGACTGGCGGCGATCAACCCCGACGCGTGGGTCGCGAGCCGCAACATCGACCGCTACGACGCCACCGGCGAGCTGGACCTCGACTACCTCCAGTCGCTGTCGTCCGACGCAGCGCCGGTGATCGTCGAGCGACTGCCCGAGGAGGTGTCGCGCTGCGTGCTCCGGCTCCTGCCGGACAACGCGCTGCAGCCCGAGATCCTCGACGACGCACGCGCCTGGAACCTCGGCCGCGCACGGGCCCAGGACGCCGTCCGGCGCATCGACCTCGCACCGCTGCGGCGGACCGGCGATGACGAATGCGGTGGCGTGTGGGAGGCGTTCGCCGAGTAGAGTGGTGAGAGTGGACACGAGCATGCGATTTCTGCGCCCCGGACCTGGTCCGTCGGGCAGCTGACGTCACCGGGTCCGGGGAGTGCCCCCGTCCGACCCGACGCTCATCCACTTCTAGACTCAGCGGCGACATCCTGCTGCTCGTGAGGAAAGGGAGCCATGTCCGGCCCCAACACCGACTACGACCCTGTCGAAGTGACCCCGCTCAAGGCCGAGCAGGTCGAGGCGATGCGCGAGGCGGCCCTGTCCGCCATCGCCGGCGCCGGTGACCTCGATGCCCTCAAGCAGGTGCGCCTCGACCACGCCGGGGACCGCTCCCCGCTGGCCCTCGCCAACCGCGAGATCGGTGCCCTGCCCCCGCAGGCGCGCAAGGAGGCCGGCCAGCGCGTCGGCCAGGCACGAGGCGCCGTCAACCAGGCGATCGCGGCGCGCCAGGCCGTGCTCGAGGCCGAGCACGAGGAGCGGATGCTCGTGGAGGAGACCGTCGACGTCTCCCTCCCCACCACCCGGCGCCGGCGCGGCGGCCGGCACCCGCTCACGCTGCAGTCCGAGCTGATCGCCGACCTGTTCGTCGCGATGGGCTACGAGGTCGCCGAGGGCCCGGTGGTCGAGGCCGAGTGGCTCAACTTCGACGCGCTCAACCTCGGACCCGACCACCCGGCACGCACCATGCAGGACACCTTCTGGACCGAGCCGGTCGACGTCGTCTGCCCCGGGCGGGTGTTCCGCACCGACGAGTACGACGCCACCCACTCGCCGATGTTCCACCAGGTCGAGGGCCTCGTGGTCGACGAGGGCATCACCATGGCCCACCTCAAGGGCACCCTCGACCACTTCGCCTCGCAGTTGTTCGGCGACGGCATCACCACGCGGTTCCGGCCGTCGTACTTCCCCTTCACCGAGCCGTCGGCCGAGGTCGACGTGCTGTGCTTCGTGTGCCGCAACGTCGACCCCTCCAGCTGCCGCACCTGCCGCGGCGAGGGTTGGATCGAGTGGGGCGGCTGCGGCGTGGTCAACCCGCGGGTGCTGGAGGCCTGCG
>CAZDAO010000412.1:0-3970 GCA_964503015.1 uncultured Nocardioides sp.
CGCCCGCCTCGACGCGTTCGTCCAGCGGCAGGTCGCCGACGCCGTACGCCGCAAGCAGGCGCGGGAGGCGGCCGACGCCGACCTGCGGGCGTCGACGCTGGCCTCCGACGCCGACCGCGACCTGGCGGCCGGCGTCCTCAACCAGGCCTTCGCCGAGGGCCGGCTGACCTCGGACGAGCACGCCGAGCGCACCACGGCCGCCTTCACGGCGCGCACCCACGGCGACCTCGACCGCGTGCTGACCGGACTGCACGCCCCGGCGGTGGCGCAGCCGACGCAGACCCACGCCGCGCGCAAGGTGCTGTTCTGGATGGTCACCGTGATGACCTCGCCCTTCCTCCTCATGGGCTTCGGCCTGCTCCTGGCCGGGAGCGACAACGGTGGCCGCGTCTTCGGTCTCGTCCTCCTGGTGCTCTTCGCGCCCGGCCTCTTCGCCCTCAACCGCTGGGCCTGGCCGAAGGCGGACGGCACGCGCTGGCCCCGGATGCGCTGACGCGCTGACGCGCCGATATTCCGTGGCCCGGCGCGACCCCCCTCACTAGCGTGGAGCGGGTGGACTACGACTTCGCGATCCTGGACCTCGACGACGACTCCGACGAGGCTCGCGCCCGGCGGCGCGGCTGGATCGAGGCGGTGCTGCGCGGCTTCCGGGAGGACCGGCCCGAGGACGCGCTCATCGACCGGTGGGTGGGCCACTACCGTGCCGACGACGTCACCGTGCGGGGCGCCTGGCTGCCGGAGGGCGAGTTCGGTGCCGGGCCGATGCCGGTGGCGACGTACGCCAGCCTGGACAAGACCCTCAACGCGGGACGCGAGCTGCTGCCGCTGCGGATGGTCACCGACGTCACGACCAGCGCGACCCACCGACGCCGTGGCCTGCTGCGCCGGATGATCGAGGACGACCTCGCGGACGCGGTCGCGCACGGTGTGCCGATGGCGGCCCTGACGGCCTCTGAGGCGACGATCTACGGCCGCTGGGGCTTCGGCGCCGCGACCCTCCGCACGGGGGTCGAGCTCGACACCTCCCCCGGCTTCGGCTTCCGCTCCTTCACCGACACCGGCCGCGTCGAGCTCGTCGAGCCGGCCGACGCGTGGCCGCACGTCAAGGCCGTCTTCGACACCTTCCACGCGCGCCAGCGCGGCTCGGTCGAGTGGCCGGTGCAGTACGAGGACATGCACAGCGCCGCGTTCGACTTCGAGAGCGGGTCCGCCAACCGCAAGCTCCGCGGGGCGGTCCACCTCGACAGCGCCGGGACCGTCGACGGGTTCGTGCTGTTCAAGCACGGCGAGAAGAACGCCGTGAAGGTCGACGAGATGATCGCCCTCACCCCCGAGGCGCAGCTGGCGTTCTGGTCGTTCCTCGGCCACATGGACCGGGTGACGACGGTGACCTTCAACCTCTTCCACCCCGAGGACCCGCTCGTGTGGGCGCTCACCGACATGAACCGGGTGAAGACCACCGAGGTCGAGGAGTTCCTGTGGCTCCGGCTCCTCGACGTGCCGCGGTGCCTCGCGGCCCGGCCGTGGGCCGCCGACGGCACGGTCGTCCTCGAGGTCGACGACGCGCAGGGCCACGCCGCGGGCCGCTACGAGGTCGTCACGGCCGACGGGGTCGCGACCGTGTCACGCACGGACCGGCCCGCGGACCTCCGCCTCACCGCGGAGACGCTCGCCTCGCTCTACCTCGGCGAGGTCGAGGTCCGGCGGATGCGGCACGCCGGTCGTCTCGAGGGCGCCGACGACGCGGTGGCGCGCCTGGCGGCGATGGCCGACCTCGGCGACCCGCCATACAGCCTCACGGGGTTCTGAGGATCAGTCCTCGTCCTCGCGCGCCTTGCGCTGCTCGAAGGCGGCGGAGGCCCTGGCCGCCCGGGCCTCGACCCGCCGCGCGAAGGCCTCCCGCTGCCGCTCGAGGATGAAGTACGACGCCACGCCCGAGACCAGGAACGCCAGGACGACGGCCCAGAACAGGTGGAACCGGCCGTCGAAGAGCAGCGCCATGACGCCGATCACCACGCCCAGGGAGGCGAGGAAGAGCACGACCCGCAGCAGGGTGTAGACCACGAACTCCTTCACGGGTCCAGCCTAGGACGGGCCGACTACATTGGAGGAATGCTGAAGGTGCTGCTCGTGGTGGCCGTCATCGCGTTCGTCGTGTGGCTCCTCGTGAGGCTCGTCCTCAAGCGGATCGGCGACGGCGGCGATGGCGGGACCTCACGCCCGCGGGTGATCGGCCCCGACGACGACCCGGACTTCCTGCGTGACATCGACCGGCGACGCCGGGACCCGGAGGACGACTGAGCGCTCCTGGCCGGCGCCCTCGGCGTAGGAGTGCTGGCTCGTCGCGCTGAAGAAGTTGATGCCGATGAAGTTGAACCAGAGCGTCGCGGCACCGACCAGCGCCAGCCAGGCCGCGTTGCGGCCGCGCCAGCCGGCCGTCGCACGGGCGTGGAGGTAGGCGGCGTAGACCACCCAGGTGATGAACGCCCACACCTCCTTGGGGTCCCAGTTCCAGTACGACGACCACGCCTGGTGCGCCCAGATCGGGCCGGAGATCAGCACGCCGAAGGTCCACACCGGGAACCCGAAGGCGTGCATCCGGTAGGCGATGCGGTCCAGGGCCGGCAGCTCGGGCAGCCGGGCGAGGTACCCCGTCTCCTTGGTCGAGCGCGCCTTCAGCAGGTAGAGGATCGAGGTGATGCCGCCGAGGGTGAAGGCGCCCGTGGCGATGACCGCGGCGACCACGTGGATCACCAGCCAGTAGGACTCCAGCGCCTCGGTGAGGGGCGCCACGGGCTCGTAGAGCCACAGCACGTCGGCGAGCAGCACGCACAGCACGAAGCCGACGACGATCGGGCCGAGCCACGAGAGCCGCCACCGTCGGGTGGTGGCGAGGAACAGGGCGACCACGACGAAGGTGCCGCTGAGGGTGAACTCGTACATGTTGCCCCACGGGACCCGGTTGGGGTCCGCGGCCAGGCCGCGGGCGAGGAGCGCGATGAAGTGGGCCAGCGCGCCGATGGAGGTGAGCAGCACGCCGAGGCGCCCGGTCATCTCCACCCGGTCGGCGGTGCGCTCGTCCTCGACGTCGACGTCGACGACCGGCGCGCCACCGCCCGCGGCGACCGCCTGCCGGACCGGGACGTCGCGCAACGCGGCCCACTGGACGGCGTACGCCAGCAGCGCGAGGAAGTAGACCACCCCTGCGGCGGCCACGCCCTGGTTGCTGAGGGTCTCCCACTGTGCGTCGGTCATGGTCGTGCCTCTCGGTCCTGTCTCAGTGCTGCCACGATCCCAGCAAGCTCGGTGCGGCCGGTCTCCGGGTCGCCGCCGGAGGAGCGGTCGAGGCGTGCCACCTCGACCAGGGTGGTGCCGTCGTCACGACGGCGCGCGCGCACCCACAGGCGGCGGGGGCGCACGAAGAGCGAGCCGAGCAGCCCGAGCAGCGCGGCGACGACGCCGGTCAGCGCCACCATCTTGCCGGGGGTGCGGCTGATCTGGATCTTGTTCCAGCGCTGGAGGCCCTCGAACGTCACCGACCCCAGCCCGTCGGGGAGGTCGACGGACTCGCCGGGGCGCAGGTCCAGCCGGAACGGCTGGCCGTTGGCCTTGGTCACCTGGTCGGCCCTGGTCTTGTCGAGGACGTAGACCGAGCTGCTGGTGCCGTCGTCGAGCCCCACGTCGCCGGTGAAGACCTGGAGCGAGACGAGCGGGTCCAGCGCGTCGCCCCACGCCGACGCGGGCATGGTCAGGTTGCCGTCGGCGTCCTGGCCCATGGTGAAGGTCGGGTAGAAGGTGCCCTCCAGCCCGATCTGGGTGGGCTGGGCATCGGGCGCCTTGACGACGCCGAAGGACTCGAAGGTCTGCGCGTTGGTCGGCAGGAACACGATCGGGCCGGACTGCGCGACGTTGCCCTCGCCGTCGCGGATGGTGATCACGGGTGCGTAGCCGTGGCCGATGAGGAACACGT
>CAZDAO010000413.1:0-1589 GCA_964503015.1 uncultured Nocardioides sp.
GGTGCACGCGGCCGGGGCCGAGCCGGCCCTGGGCGATCTCGAAGGCGCGCCCGGGGCCGAGCAGCACGTTGGACAGGGGCACCCGCACGTCGTCGAAGGTCACCTCGCCGTGGCCGAGCGGCTCGTCGTAGTAGCCCATCGTGGTCAGCATCCGCTCCACCGTGACGCCCGGGGCGTCGCGGGGGACCAGCACCATCGTGTGCCGGGAGTGCCGGTCGGCGTCGGGGTCGGAGAGGCCCATGAACACCAGCACCTTGCAGTCCGGGTTGCCGATCCCGGTCGACCACCACTTGCGGCCGTTGATGACGACCTCGTCGCCCTCGACCCGCGCGGTGGCCGCCATGTTGGTCGCGTCGGAGGACGCCACCTCGGGCTCGGTCATGCAGAACGCGCTGCGGATCTCGGCGCGCAGGAGGGGCTCGAGCCACTGCTGCTTCTGCTCCTCGGTGCCGTACTTGAGCAGCACCTCCATGTTGCCGGTGTCCGGGGCGTTGGAGTTGAAGACCAGGGGAGCGAGGAAGGAGCGGCCCATCGCCTCGGCCACCGGCGCGTAGTCGACGTTGGAGAGCCCCTCGCCGCCGTCGGTGCCGAAGTCGGCGGCGTACCGACCGGCGTGGGCGGCAGGGAGGAAGAGGTTCCAGAGCCCCTGCGCGCGAGACTTGGCCTGGAGCTCGCCGATGACCGGGTCAGGTGTCCAGCTGTCGCCGCCGGACTCGCGCAGGCGGGTGATCCGCTGGTGCGCCTCGGCCTCGATCGGCTCGATCTCGTCGGCGACGAACGCGCGCACGCGCCTCTGGAGGTCGGCGGCGCGGGGGGAGAGCGAGAAGTCCATGACGTTGACCTTCGCACACTGTTGAGCAATGCTCAACAGCGTGTCCGACCACAGCGAGGCCGCCGCCCCCGTACGCCGACGGCTGAGCGCCGACGAGCGCCGCCGGCAGCTGGTCGCCATCGGGCTCGCCAAGATCGTCGAGACGCCCATCCAGGACCTGTCCATGGACGACATCGCCGCCGAGGCGGGCATCTCGCGCGGCCTGCTCTTCCACTACTTCCCGACCAAGACCGACTTCTACCTCGCCTGCATCGCCGCGGCCGGGCGCCGGATGCTGCGCACCACGGCTCCGGACGAGGACCTGCCGGGGGAGGAGCAGGTCGAGATGACGACCCGCCTGATGGTCGAGCAGATCGAGCGGCGGCGCGACTTCTACCTCGCCCTCGTCCACGGCCACGGGGTGGCCGACCCGCGGGTCAGCGAGGTGATGGACTCCGTGCGCGAGGGCAGCACCGACCGGGTGGTGGCCGCGCTCGGGGTGCCGGCGCGCCAGCGCGACGTCGTACGTGCCTGGTGGGCCTACACGGAGGACCGGGCGCTCACCTGGTCGGCAGTGCCGCCCGGTGAACGCCCGGTCCCGTTGACCGGTCTGGTCGAGGAGTGCGTCGCCGCGCTCCACGCCCTGCTGGCCCTCAGCGCCTGACGGCCGCCCCGGTCGTCGTCAGTGCTTGACGACCTTGCCCTTGACCGAGAAGCGCTCCTTGTCGTCGAGCGGCACGCCCCGGCACGCCAGGACGGTGTCCTTGCCGCACTTGTA
>CAZDAO010000413.1:1689-3953 GCA_964503015.1 uncultured Nocardioides sp.
TTGCCGCCGCGGACCTTGGGGAACGGGTACTCGGCGCCCTCGGGGTAGTTGACGGCCGGCGTCAGGTTGCCGGCGGCGAACTGGGCGTAGACCTTGCCGAAGCCGCCCTTCTTGCGCAGCACCTTCTGGAGCGCGGGGATGCTGTTCTTGCCGCCGTCGCTCTTCAGCGAGCCGGCCTTGTCCCAGACCTTCTTGACGATGCCGACGCCGTACTTGGTCGAGAGGTACTCCCAGAACACCCAGTTGCCGTACTGGTAGCCCTCGTTGCGGCTGAACAGGTCGAGCGGGACGTAGGGGGCGTAGATCTGGCTCCACGGGAAGTACTGGCGGTTGTCGTTGACGGCGGTCGCGATCCGCTCCTCCATCCACGTGGCCGTGGACTCCATCATCCACGGGTCCTCGTTGAAGTCGTAGGCGTACTGGATCGCGTGGAAGAACTCGTGGGCCGCGGTGACCGTCAGGTTGTCGGTCGGGGTGCCGGTGGGGAACTGCGAGGCCGCGAAGTCGTTGTCGAGGACGCAGTAGCCCGAGCCGGTGCGCTTCTTCACGACGTCCTCGCCGGCGCAGAAGCCGTAGATGTCACCGCCGAGGTCCTTGAGGTAGACGTCGAAGAGCGCGTTGCCGCCCTTGGCGCCGTCGGTGAGCGGCGCGCGGTAGCCGAGGCCGTCGACCTCCTGGCTCCACACGGCGTCCATGACGGCCAGGTTGGTGGCCGGCCAGTCCGGCGACGGCGGGGCGTCGGGACCCGTCGGGACGTAGTGGATGCACAGTCGCGTGTTGCAGACCGGGGCGGCCTCGGGGACGGTGTAGCCGAAGCCCTGCGGGTCGCCCACGCCGTCGGTCGGACGGGCCAGCATGCGGTTGGCGAGGCGTCGCTCGCTGCCGCGGAGCTTGGTCTTGTTGAGCCAGAGGTCGCGCAGCGCGAGCGTGGCGGAGGGGTCGCGCGGGAGCGCGTTGCCCGTCATCACCCGGCGCGCCGTGGCGAGCATCTCGGACGGGGTGGCCTCGCCGAACTCCGGCAGGGCCGGCTCGGGGGCGAGGTCGAGGACCTCGGCCGGCGACGGCACGTGGGTGCGACCGGGCCCTGCGGGCCGCTGGTCGGCGCCGGTGCGGTCGGCAGCGACGGCCGGGGCGGACAGCGCCGCGCCACCCATCAGTGCCAGAGCAACAGCGGTGGTGACGATTCTGCGCATGTTTCCCCTCGTGGTTGTCATCTCGGGTGCGACCCTAACCCAGCGACGTGACGTCGCCGGACCTCAGAGATCGGCGATGTGCTCGATGATCGCGGTGGTGGAGATCGCCGGCGTGCGCTCGAGGTAGACGACTTCGCACACGTCCGACAGCTCGTCGAACCGGCCGGCCCAGTCGTCGCCCATCACCAGCACGTCGGCACCGTGCTCGAGGACGTAGTCGCGCTTCTGCTCCAGGCTCTCCTCGACGAACACCTCGTCGACCACCTTGAGCGCGCCGACGATGGCCAGGCGCTCGCGCTGGCTGAAGATCGGGGCCCGGCCCTTCTTGCGCTCGTTGAGCGCATCGGCGGACACCCCGACCACGAGCCGGTCGCCCAGCGCCGCCGCGCGCTCGAGCACGCGCAGGTGCCCGACGTGGAACACGTCGAACGTTCCGAAGGTGATGACGGTGCGAGGCATGCGCCGCATTCTGGCACGGTCGGGGAGGATGGCTGGCATGCCCGCCACCTCCTCGACGGTCGCCCCGACGATCTCCCTCATCACGCCCGATCCGGGCGCCGACGAGGCGCGACGCCGCGGCCTGCGGCAGATGCGCACGGTCGCCGTGGGGCTGCTGCTCCTCGCCGCCTGCGTGTACGTCGCCACGCTCGGGCGCGACGGCTTCTGGGGCTTCGTCAACGCGGGCGCCGAGGCGTCGATGGTCGGCGCGATCGCGGACTGGTTCGCGGTCACGGCGCTCTTCAAGCACCCGCTCGGCCTGCCGATCCCGCACACCGCGCTGGTGCCGAAGCGCAAGGACGAGCTCGGCAAGGGGCTCGAGGAGTTCGTCGGTGAGAACTTCCTCCAGGAGGACATCATCCGCGACCGGGTGGCCGCCGCGACGATCTCGGCCCGGGTCGGTGAGTGGCTGGCCGAACCCGCCAACGCCCGCCGGGTGGTCGACGAGGCGTCCGACGTGGCGGCGATCGCGCTGGGCAAGGTGCGCGACGACCACGTCGCCGACCTCGTCACCCAGGCGCTCGTCCCGCGCTTCCGCGAGGAGCCGATCTCGCCGCTCCTGGGGTCGACCCT
>CAZDAO010000414.1:0-3934 GCA_964503015.1 uncultured Nocardioides sp.
AGCGGCGCGCCATCAGCAGGTCGTGCACCGCGTCGGGTGAGTACCAGTCGTCGTCGTCGACCTTGAGCAGCACCTCGCTCGACGCGGCCCGCGCGGCCGCGGTCAGCACGTCGCCGAAGAACGTCGAGTCGTCGAAGGACAGGACCTGGTGCGGGCGGTCGCCGAGCGCCCGGCGTACGGCGTCGCGGTCGGGCTCCCAGCCGTGCGCGGCGAGCACCAGCTCGACGTCGGCGCCCCGCTGGCGGGCGACCTGGCGCAGCGCGAAGTCGAGCATCTCGGGACGCTTGGTCGACAGCAGCGCGCTGACCGGCGGGAGCCCGACGTGGCGCACGCCCGCGCGCGTGGCGAGCGCGGACCGCCAGGCCAGCGTGGAGTGGTGGTCGAAGGCCGCCCGCCGGACGGCGAGGCTGTGCTCCTCGCGGCGCAACGGGTCGGCGAGGTCGACCTCGGCGTCGAGCGCGGTGGCGAGCGGCGGCGCCACGTCGAGCACGCCCTCCGTCACCAGCGGCACGCCGGAGATCGCCAGCGCGAGGAGGTCGGCGGTGCGCGTGTCCGCGGGCAGGCGGACGCCCTGGAAGGCCCGGGCCGCGGCGACGACGTCCTCGGTGACCGGGCCGGTGGTGATCCGGGAGAGCTCCACGACACCGTGGTCCCAGTCCTTGCGGAAGCCCATCGGGTTGAACACCCGCTCGTCGACCGGCTCCGGTCCGGGGTCGGTGACGACCGTGGGCGCCCGGTCGATGACGTGGTGCTCGGCGATCTCGCCTCCCCGGCGCGCCACCACCACGTCGGGCGGCACGTCCCGCTCGGGGTCGCCGGCACCGGTCACGTCGGGCAGCAGCACGGCCCGGGCGTCGAGGCCGGGCGCCGCGGGCCGGCCGGCGTACGCCACGACGAGGCCGCTGTGGGTGGTGTCGCCGGGTCCGGCCACCTGTCGCGCCATCTCCATGACGACGAGCTGGGCGCGGGCACCCGAGGCGAAGCGTGCGACGGTCAGCACGCCCCGGTCACCGGCCTCGCGCGCGGCGAGGTGGACGAGCGGCGGCCACTCCGGCCGGGGCACGAGCACCCAGGGCGTCGGGGCGTCGGTGAGCCAGCAGGCGATGGCCTTCGCCTGCCCGAGGAGGGGTACGGCGCTCGCCATCCGCCGCAGCCGGGCGCGGTCGGCGGCCACGACGAGGACCGAGCCCCAGCCCTTCAGCGGACCGTCGAGGGAGGACAACGTGACGACCTGAGGCTTCAGCCCGGGGACGTCCTCGATCCCGTGGAGGGCGTCGAGGGCCAGCCCGCCGTCGGAGTCGTCGACCAGGACCAGCGTGGGTCCGGGCAGGCGGAGGTCGTGGAGGGGATGGGTCACGGGCGGACGCGCTCCTTCAGCGAGGCAGGCAACGAGTGCTTGACCAACGGCCGGGGCTGGCGCCAGAGCCAGTCACGGCTCACGAAGTCGATGATGTGGACGCCCTCGGGCGCGGTCACCTTCACCAGCCCGCCGAGCGCTTCCGGGTCGCCGTTGCGGATCGCCTCGTCGACCTCGAACTCGCGGAGCTTGCGGTAGAGCCGGGTGTTGGTGAAGTCGACGCCGTCGCGGCGCCAGTGGGCGTACTCGTCGGCGTCGAGCCACTTCACCTCCAGCACCAGGCCCTGCTGGAGCACGATCCGCTCGACCCCGGGCGGGAACTCGCGCAGCTCCCAGTCGAAGGCCTTGACGAAGGTGAAGTCCGGCCCCATCGGGTAGACCCACGGCTCGAGGAAGCGCAACGACAGGTCGAGCCACCCGGTCGACTCGTCGACGACGGTCAGCGGGTGGCGTGGCATCGCCACGATCGCCCGGGTCGACTGCAGCTGCCACGAAAGGTCGCGCAGGATGCCGGCGCCCTCGGGCGTGAGCACCATGTCGCCGTCCCACTTCATCGAGTAGGTGGTGCGCACGTGGGAGAAGCACCAGTTGTAGAAGTGGGTCAGGGAGTGGACGCTGGTCGCCGGCGTCGCGAGGTGCTCGCCGCCGGCGCGGGCGACCCGGTGCGGGTAGTCGAGGACGGTCAGGCGCTCGGTCGCGCCGCACTCCTCCGCGACCGTCCGCGCGACGTCGGCGGTGCCGTCGTCGGAGCCGTTGTCGACGAGCAGCACGTGGTCCACCGCCGAGAAGACCGGCGGCAGCACCCACGGCAGGTTGCGCGCCTCGTTGCGCACCCGGAAGACGCACGTCAGGCCGGGCACCAGCGGCTCGCCGGACGTCCACGGCCAGGTGACGTCGTACGCCGGATCCTGCTCGAGGGAGGCGATGTCGGGCATCAGGCTCCTTGATCCCGCTCGCGGCCCATCGCCTTGCGCAGCTTCTGGCGGGCGGCCGGCGGGACCATCGCCCGCACGGCGTGCGGGACGCGATCGGCACCGCTCCTGCCGCGCGCCTGCTCGGCGTCGCGCCGGGCTTCCGCGGCCGCCGTACGCCGCTGGGCGACGACGGTCGAGTGGGCGAACGCCTCGGCCTCGGCGTACTGCTCGGCGTAGGCGGCACGCAGCTGGTCGCACGTGGCCTGGTGCTCCGCGGAGTCGTCGGTGGCGAGGGCGTCGAGGGCCTGCCAGGTCTCGTCGGCGAGCTCGCGCAGCCTCGCCGGCACGCCGATGTCGTCCCAGGTCATCGTGACGCGGCGCAGCGAGGGGTCGATGAAGCGGTGCACCTCGGCGATGTCGACGGCCATCGCCGTCTTCACCCCGGCCAGGTCGAACGCCTCGCCCAGCGCGAAGACCGGCCGCGTCCAGTCGTCGAGGAGGTCGCCGTAGCGCACGAACGCCCGCTGCTGGCCGCGGGTGGCGCGCTCGGTGTGGAGCATCATGTTGACCCAGGCGGCGGTGAGGGTGACCGCGCCCTGGTCGGAGCCGGCGCCCATCCGGCCGTAGTAGGTCTGCTTGGAGCCGACCACCTCGGTCACCGGGCGGAGCATGGTCACGTAGGACGACGTGGCGTCGCAGCGATCGGCCGCGGCGCGCCACAGGCCGAGGAACCAGGCGGCACGCGGGTCCTTGATGACGAGCTCGTCGGCGACGGCGAACTGCTCCTCGAGCCAGGCCGCCACCCGGGCGCGGGTCGCGTGGTCGCCGCTGGTGGTGCCCGTGTCGAGCCACGCCCGCGGACGGGCGTCGGAGACCTGCACGTTGCTGCGCTGCAGCAGCTCGGCGTGGAGGTCGACGACCCAGCGCGGCTCGCCGAAGCCCTTGGGGTTGGTCGCGTCGGCGACGACCTCGGGCTGGGGCACGTGGAGGCCGAGCGTGCGCAGCGTGCCGGCCATGGTGCTCGTGCCGCTGCGGCCCGAGCCCACCACGAAGACCACCCGCCGGTTGCTCATGGCAGCGAGCCTATCGACCTCGGACGGCGACCTGCCCGTTGGTCGAGGAAGGACGAAGTCCTGTCACGAGACCCGCCCACGCTCACAGGTGCTGAGGCTGGGCCTTGATCAGGTCGGCGTACCAGTGGAAGGACTTCTTCCGGGTGCGCTTCAGGGTCTCGTAGTCGACGTGGACCAGGCCGAAACGCTGGGTGTAGCCCTCGGCCCACTCGAAGTTGTCCATCAGCGACCACGTGTAGTAGCCGCGGACGTCGACGCCGCGAGTGATGGCCTCGGAGACGGCGTTGAGGTGGGACTGGAGGTAGTCGATGCGGGCCTGGTCGTCGACGACGCCGTCCTCGTCCGGTCCGACGTTGTAGCTGCACCCCGACTCGGTGATCATGATTGGCGGCAGCGCCGCGCGGAACCGGGCGCGGAACATGACCAGCCACTCGCGCAGCGCGTCCGGCACGATCGGCCAGCCGAAGTCGGTGGTCGGATAGCCCACCACTTCGCGGAAGTCGAAGGGGATCTCGGAGTCCTCGTCGGCGGCCGCGATCTTCATCGGGTTGTAGTAGTTCACGCCGTAGAAGTCGAGCGGCTGGCGGATG
>CAZDAO010000415.1:0-3930 GCA_964503015.1 uncultured Nocardioides sp.
CCGGGTCGCGACGGGAGAGGCCGAGATCGACGTCCCGTGGTGACACAGTGGTGAACGAGGTGGCGCGGGGCGGCTACTTCACCTCGCGGTGCAGCACCCGGTAGGTCCCGACCGCCAGGGGCAGCAGCACCCACACCGCCGAGGCGGTCGCGAGCTGCGCCCAGTCGCGACCGGCCATCTCGCCGGCGAAGAGCGGCTGGGTCACCGTGTCGAGGTTGAGCCACCGGCCGGTCTCCTCGAGGGCGGAGATGGCCATCGTCGCGATCGACCACACCGTCGGCAGCACCAGCACCGAGACGATGGCGACCGGGGTGTTGAGGAACAGCAGGCCGAACGCGACCCCCTGCAGCACGTAGATCATCAGGGCGAGCACGAGACCGGATGCGGCGGCGCCGGACAGGTCCCACTCGCCGGTGCCGCCGACGACGTTGGCCAGCGCCGACGCCACGAACGCCACGGCGAGCACCACGAGCGCCAGCAGCAGCGCGGCGAGCACCTTGGCCAGCACCACCCGGCCGCGGCGCGGCTCCAGGGTGAAGGTGACCAGCCCGGTGCGCTGGCTCCACTCGGCGGTCGCGGCCATGATGCCCAGGACCGGCAGGAGCATCGCGAGCGGCAACGTCGAGAGCTCGAGCAGGCCGCGGAACGACGCGTCCTCGGCCGGACCCCAGATCAGGAAGGCGGCCAGGATGATCGCGGCGACCGCCGCCATCACGATGACCATCCAGCGGCCGGCGCGGGTGTCGACCATCTTGCGGAGCTCCGCGTGCAGGGTGCGCGGGAACGGGACGCCCGGGCGACCGGGCAGTGCCGTCGGGGTGCTGCCGTCGCCGCCGACGGTGGCGACGGGCTGGTGGGTGGTGGCAGTGCTCATGCCGGGGTCCCTTCGGCGTTGTCGGTCGGGGAAGCAGTGCGGGGCAGGACGTCGAGGTCGTCGAGGTGGTCGAGGTGGTGGACGGTCGCGGTCATGCGGCGTCCCCGTCGCGCGACGTGGCGGCGGTGAGCCCGAGGAACATCTCCTCGAGGCCCTCGGACCCGCCGGAGCGCAGCTCGAGGAGCACCACGCGCTCCTCGGCGGCGATGCGACCGACGACGCCGGGCTCGGCGTCGACCACCAGTCCGGAGCCGGCACGGGTCACCTGCACGCCGGCGGCGTCGAGGAGGCCGGCCAGGCGGGTGTCGTCGGTCGAGTGGACGGTGGTGCCGCCCCGGGCGAGGAGCTCCTCCTTGGAGCCCATGGCCACGATCCGGCCGCGGCCGATCATCACCAGGTCGTCGGCCACGATCTGCACCTCGTGGAGCAGGTGGCTGGAGAGCAGCACGGTGCCACCACCGTCGGCGAAGCGCCGCAGCAGCCCGCGCATCCAGTGGATCCCCTGCGGGTCGAGGCCGTTGGCCGGCTCGTCGAGCACGAGGACCTGCGGCTCCCCGAGCAGCGCGGCGGCCAGGCCGAGGCGCTGGCGCATGCCGAGGGAGTAGTTGCGCACCCGGCGCCCGGCCTCGTCCTCGGTGAGGCCGACGAGCGCGAGCACCTCCTCGACGCGGGTGCGGGACACCCCGATGGAGATCGCGGCGACCATCAGCACCTCGCGGCCGGTGCGGCCGGGGTGCTGGGCCGACGCGTCGAGCATGACGCCGACCTGACGGGCGGGGTTGTGCAGCTCGCGGTAGGTCTGGCCGAGGATGGTCGCCCGACCCGAGGTGGCCGGGGTCAGCCCGGTCATCATCCTCATCGCGGTCGACTTGCCGGCGCCGTTCGGGCCAAGGAAGCCGACCACGCTGCCGGGACGGACCTCGAAGGAGATGTCGTCGACGGCGGTGAAGCCGCCGTAGCGCTTGGTGAGGTTCTCGACTGTGATCATGCCTCCAGCCTCCGGGCCGCGCGGGGTGCCCGGCATCGGACGCAGGGGTCCGCGGCGTCCGACCCAGGTATCGACCCCCGCCGCGGTCCGACACCTTGGTCGGACGTGGCGGCCCCCGACGGTCCTCTAGCCTCGGGCCATGCCAGTGCCCGAGGACGACACGGCGGCCGCCATCGAGCGACCGACCCGCGTGGCCTCGACGTGGCGCTACGCGCTCGCGATCGTGATCAGCCTGCTGGTGTGGACCGCACCCCTCCTCAGCGCCTCGGAGCGTGCCGACGACGCCCGGATGGCCTGGTTCCTGTGGGGTGACCCGGCGCTCGGGCTGGTGTCGTTCGTGCTGATCCGGTGGCGCCACCGGCATCCCGCCGCCGTCGCGCTCGTCCTGACCGCCTTCGGCTGCGTCTCGGCCGCGAGCGCCGGCCCGGCCTCGTGGATCGTGGGATCCCTCGCCTCGCGCCACCGGTGGCGGCTGCTCGCGCTGGTCGCGCCCCTCAGCGTGGCGTCCGGGATCGTGCAGGAGCGCATCGGGATCGCCGAGGACGTGCTACCGCTGTGGTTGGCGGCCGCTTTCGGCGCGCTCGTCGTCGGGATCCTCGTCGCCACGGGCTACGCCATGGGCTCCCAGCGCGACCTCGTCGACTCCTACCGCGACCGCGCCGAAACGGCCGAGCGCGAGCAGCGGGCGCGCGTGGCACAGGCGCAGGCGGCCGAGCGGACCCGGATCGCACGCGAGATGCACGACGTGCTGGCCCACCGGATCTCGCTGGTCGCGATGAACGCCGGCGCGCTCGGCTACCGCACCGACCTGACCCCGGAGGAGCAGGCGAGCGCCGCGAAGTCGATCGAGGAGAACGCCCACCGGGCGCTGACCGACCTGCGGGCCGTGCTCGGCGTGCTCCGCGACCCGACCCGGCCCACCGGGACCGCCCCCGAGCGGCCGCAGCCCGGGCTCGACGACGTCGCGGCCCTGGTGGCCGAGGAGCGGGCGGGCGGGATGCGGGTGCGCCTGTCCGACCGGGTCGAGGGCGAGCTCCCGGCGAGCACCGGCAGGACGGCGTACCGCATCGTGCAGGAGGCGCTCACCAACGCGCGCAAGCACGCGCCGGGCACCGCCGTCACGGTGGACGTGGCGGGCTCGCCCGACGACGGGCTCGTCGTCGCCGTGCGCAACGCGGCCCCGGTCGGCCGGGACTCCCGCCGACCGACCCTGCCGGCGTCGGGGCTCGGTCTGATCGGGCTCGCCGAGCGCGCCGCCCTCGCTGGTGGGCGGATCAACCACGGGACCGACGCCAGTGGCGGGTACGCCGTCCGGGCATGGATACCGTGGGACTCGTGAACGTTGGGGCGAGCACAGGGACCGACACCCCGGCGCCACCGCAGATCTCGCTAGCGGTCGTGGACGACGACCCGATGGTGCGGGCCGCGCTCGGGATGATGCTCGGCGGGGCGTCCGGGATCAGCGTGGTCGCCGAGGCCGGCGACGGCGAGGAGGCGCTGTCGGTCGTCCCGCGCTCGGGCGCCGACGTCGTGCTGATGGACATCCGGATGCCTGTGCGCGACGGGCTCAGCGCGACCGAGGCGCTGCTCGCCGCGCACCCCAGCCTGCGGATCATCGTGCTGACGACCTTCGACACCGACGACATGGTGCTCCGCGCGCTGCGCGTCGGAGCAGCCGGCTTCCTGCTCAAGGACACCCCGCCTGCGCGGCTCGTGGAGGCCGTGCGGACCGTCGCGTCGGGCCAGCCGATGCTCTCGCCCAGCGTCACCGCCCAGCTGATCGCCGCCGTCACCCGTGACACCGCGCAGCCCGAGGCCGACGAGCGCGCCCGCGCTGCCCGCGCGGCCCTGGCCGGGCTCACCGAGCGCGAGCGCGACGTCGCCGAAGGGGTGGCCCGCGGGCAGAGCAACGCCGAGATCGCGGCCGAGCTCTACATGGGGGTGCCGACGGTGAAGACGCACGTCGGGCGGCTCTTCACCAAGCTGGGTGTCGAGAACCGGGTGCAGGTCGCGATCCTGGTCCACGACGCCCAGGCCTGAGGACGGTGAAGGGCCGCCCGGCGTCGGG
>CAZDAO010000416.1:0-3914 GCA_964503015.1 uncultured Nocardioides sp.
CGACTTGTCAGGCTCTTCCTGAACTTGTCAGGCCGTGCACGGCCTGACACGTTCAGTGATCCCCGGTCAGCCGGGGATCACTGAAGAGGGCGGGGCAGGGCGTCAGAGGCGGCGGGCCTGGAGGATCCGGCCCAGCACGAACGAGTTCGACCGGAGCTGGTTGCGGGCGTAGGCCATCAGGCTCTCGTCGTCCGCGGCCTTCTCGGCGGCGGCGAGGAACGTCTCGTCCCCGGCGCCGAGGGGGTACATCGCGCGGATGGTGAGGCCCTGGTTCAGCAGGCCGCCCTTGAGCGTGTGCAGCTCCTCGAGGTAGCGGTGCGTGAACGGCGCCAGCAGCTCGGCCTGGCCGGGGCGCCAGAAGGTGGAGCCGAGCACGAGGGTCTCCCGGCTGGCCGGGACGGCGTAGTCGACGAAGAACGCCCGCCACACCTCCTCCTTGGCCGCCACGTCGGGATGGGCGGCGAGGACGGCGAGGCGGCGCATGCCGGCGTCGGGGTCGGGGTCGGCCTCGAGCAGGGCCTTGACCTTGTCCTCGTCGTAGTCGCCCAGCTCGGAGCGGCGTACGGCGATGCGCCAGGCCAGGTCGAGGTCGGTCGCCTTCGCCGCGGCCTCCTCCAGCACCGCCCAGTGCTCGTCGGTGGACGCCGACGCGGCCAGTGTGCGAAGGGCCGCCTGCCGGGCATCCGGGAGCTCGACGAGGCCGAGTGCGGCGTCGGCGAGGGCGCGCAGCAGCCCGGGTGACTCCGACGCGGGAGCCCAGCGGTCGGCGACCTGGAGCGCCTGGCCGAGGAACGGCTCGATGAGCGCGGGGCTGGTCTCGGTGGTCAGCGCACGGGTCAGTGCCGCGGACACGTCGCGGGGCGCGACGTCGCCGAGCAGCAGCAGCTGTCCGGCGGTCGCGGCCACCAGAGCGCGGTCGAGCGGGTCGGTGAGCTGCTGCACCCGCTGCAGCATCTGCTCCAGCGAGGTGGCATCGGGCTTGACCGCCGCGAACGTGTGGTCGCCGGCGTTGACCAGGCGGAGGTCTCCCGCGGGGAGCTCGACAGTCGTCCGCGGCCCCTCGACCTCGTGCGAGGACCGGCCGACGAGCGCGAGGTCGTCGCCGGAGGTGTCGAAGACCGCGATGTCGAGGCGGTGCGGCCGGGGCTCCTGGCCGTCGGTCGTCTCCACGACGAGCTCGTCGCCGGCCAGCGAGATCACGTCGGTGCCCGCCTCGTCGAGCCAGGCCTTGGTCCAGGCCGAGAGGTCGCGGCCCGAGGCGCGTGCGTAGCAGTCCATGAGGTCGTCGAGGCGCGTGTTGGAGAAGGCGTAGCGGCTGAAGTAGTCACGCAGGCCCGCCACGAACGCGTCCTCGCCGATGTAGGCGACCAGCTGGTGCAGCACGCTCTGGCCCTTGACGTAGGTGATGGCGTCGAAGTTCGACATCGCCGCGGCCACGTCGGGGACCTCGCTGCGGATGGGGTGGCGCGCGGGGCTCATGTCCATCTCGTAGGCGGTGCGCTTGGAGGCGGCGAGGAAGGTGGCCCACTGGTCGGTGAACTCCGTGGCGCCCGCCATGCCCCAGTTGGCGGCCCAGGACGCGAAGGCCTCGTTGAGCCACAGGTCGTCCCACCACTGCATGGTGACCAGGTCGCCGAACCACATGTGCGCCATCTCGTGGAGGATGAACTCCGCCCGGACGGCGCGCTGCGCGTGGGTCGGCGGCGTGCGGAACAGCTGCCCGTCGCCGTAGGTCACGCAGCCCCAGTTCTCCATCGCGCCGCCGAGGTTGGGCACGAAGACCTGGTCGTAGCGCTGCTGCGGGAACGGGCAGTCGAACCGCTCGCCGAAGAAGGCCAGCCCCTGCCGGGTGAGGGTGACGAGTTCGTCGAGGTCGCGCTCCATGACCGGGACCAGCGACTGGCGGCAGTAGAAGCCCAGGTCGTAGCCGTCGTGCTGCTGCCGGACCTCGTGGAAGGGCCCGGCGTTGACCACCACGACGTAGGTCGACAGGCGGGGCGTGTCGGGGAAGGTCCAGACCCGGGCGTCCCCGGTCTCGGCGTCGACGACCGACTCGGGTGCGCCGTTGGAGGTGACCAGCCAGGACGACGGCGCGGTGACGGTGAAGCGGTGCGGTGCCTTGAGGTCCGGCTGGTCGAAGCAGGCCCAGACCCGGCGGGCCTCGTCGGGCTCGAGGCTCGTCCAGACGTAGACGAGCTTGTCGGTGGGGTCGACGGTGCGCAGGATGCCCTCGCCGCTGCCGGTGTTGGTGGTGCTCGCCTCGACGACGAGCACGTTGACCTCGGCCAGCGGGGGGAGCGGGAGACGACCGTCGGCGGCGGCCGAGACGTCGACCTCCACGCCGTTGAGCGTCGCGCGCGCGACGTCCATGGCGACGTCGACGAACGTGGTGGCGCCCGGCTCGGAGCAGGTGAAGGTGATCGTGCTGACCGACGACCACACCTCGCCCTCCAGCAGTCCGGTCATGTCGACCGCGATGTCGTAGCGCTGCACCTCGACGAGGGCGGAACGGGTGGCTGCTTCGTGCCTGGTGAGGGTCGACAACGTCATACGGGTGACCGTACTCACCCTGTCCATCCGCGCTAGCGTGCGGGGCATGTCACACCCGCCCGCACCCGCCGCAGGAGAACCTCCCGCCGAGCCGCTCGCCGACCGGCCGATGTCCTGGCCGGTCGTGGAGTCCCGCGACCTCCACCGCGACGACTGGGTGGTCGCCCTCCGGGAGGACACCATCACCCGGCCCGGGCACCCGGAGGAGTTCAGCCGGATCAGCCTCGAGCACCCCGGCGCCGTCGTGGTGCTGGCGGTCGACGCCGACGAGCAGGTGATGTGCCTGCGGCAGTATCGCCACACCAGCGGCCACGAGTTCGTCGAGCTGCCCGCCGGGCTGCGCGACGCCGGTGACGAGCCGGCCGTGGAGACGGCGAAGCGCGAGCTGCAGGAGGAGGTGGAGCTCGAGGCCAGCGACTGGCGCCTGCTGCTGAGCACGTTCTCCAGCGCCGGCATCACCGACGAGGTGCACGAGATCTTCCTGGCCCGCGGACTGACCCACGCGCCGCGTGGCGACTTCGAGATGCGGCACGAGGAGGCCGAGATGGAGCACTTCTGGGTGCCCTACGACGACCTGCTCGAGGCGGTCCTCGACGGCCGGGTCCGACAGGGTCCGCTCGTCCAGGCGGTGCTGGCGTACGCCGTGCTGAGGAGCCGGGGCACCCTGGACGCCGGCTGAGGTCTCCCGGGAGTAGGGTCATCCCGCTGTGAGGCGGGCCACACCGTGGTGGTCGCCCCGATCCCGGAGGAGCAAGGCATGAAGGTCGGCGTACCCAAGGAAGTCAAGAACCGCGAGTACCGCGTGGCCCTGACCCCCATCGGTGTGCACGAGCTGGTCCAGCACGGCCACGAGGTGTTCGTGCAGAGGACCGCCGGCGAGGGCTCGCTGATCCCCGACGACGACTACGTCGCCGCGGGCGCCACGCTCCTCGACACCGCCGACGACGTGTGGGGCACCGCCGACATGATCCTCAAGGTCAAGGAGCCGGTCGCCGAGGAGTACGGCCGGATGCGGGAGGGCCAGACGCTCTTCACCTACCTCCACCTCGCCGCCGACAAGTCCCTGACCGAGGAACTGCTGCAGCGCAAGGTCACCGCCATCGCCTACGAGACCGTCCAGCTGCCCTCGGGCGGCCTGCCGCTGCTCTACCCGATGTCCGAGGTGGCCGGCTGCCTCGCGCCCCAGGTCGGTGCGTACTCATTGATGAAGGCCAACGGCGGTCGCGGGGTGCTGATGGGCGGCGTGGGCGGTGTCGCCAACGCCAAGGTCGTCATCATCGGTGCCGGGGTCTCGGGCCAGAACGCCGCCAACATCGCCCTCGGCATGGGCGCCGACGTGACCCTGCTCGACACCGACCTCGACA
>CAZDAO010000417.1:0-3896 GCA_964503015.1 uncultured Nocardioides sp.
CGTCGATCGCGGCACGGGAGAAGCTGACGGCCACGATCGAGTCCAGCCGCACCAGCACCTGGTGGCCGTTGCCGTCGTCGAGGATCACGCCGAGCCCGTCGGCCCCCACGATGACGCCGTCGAGCCACGTGCCCGACACGAGCACGCGCACCGGAGCGGCCGCGTCCTGGGCATGGCGCAGCAGCGTGCCGACCGTGAACAGCGTGCTTCCCTGAGCCATGGGCCCTCCTCGTAGAACTGGTCCAGACCATACGTCTCGAGGTGGGCGCTGCGTGGCCCGTTCGGGATTCCCTGACTGATCGGTGCCCGGGCATGGCCCATCTGGGCCATGGACCGCGGGTGCCGCCTCAGGCGGTCGGCGTCGCGCGGTCGACCACCGACCGCAGCCCACCGCTGGTCAGCATCCCGAAGGTGCCGCCGTACGACGTCCCGAACCGGCTGCCGCAGAAGGCGTCGGCGACCTCGGCGGGCGCGAAGCGGACCAGCAGCGAGCCCTGGAGGCAGGCCGCCATCTGACCGGCCAGCCGTCGAGCCCCGGCCTCGAGGCCCGATGAGTCGCCGAGCAGCGCGAGGGTGTCGTCGACGGCCCGGTCGAGCCGGGCGTCGCCACCGCGGGCCGCACCGACCTCGGTGATCCACGCCTGCAGCACCTCGGGCTCGCGACCCAGCGCGCGCAGCACGTCGAGGGCGTTGACGTTGCCCGAGCCCTCCCAGATGGAGTTGAGCGGTGACTCGCGGAACATCAGCGGGAGCCCGGAGTCCTCGACGTAGCCGTTGCCACCGAGGCACTCCAGCGCCTCCGCCACCATCGCCGGGGTGCGCTTGCAGACCCAGAACTTGGCGAGCGGCAGCGCGATGCGCCGCAGCGCGGCCTCGTGCGGGTCGTCGGCCCGGTCCACCGCGGCGGCGAGTCGCATCGCGAGCGCGGTCGCGGCCTCGGACTCCACGGCGAGGTCGGCGACGACGTTCTGCATGAGGGGCTTGTCGACGAGCAGCCCGCCGAAGGCGGAGCGGTGCGCGACGTGCCACGACGCCTCGGCAAGCGCGTGCCGCATGAGCGCGGCGGAGCCGAGCACGCAGTCGAGGCGGGTGGCGGCGACCATCTCGATGATGGTCCGCACGCCGCGACCCTCGTCACCGAGACGCTGGGCGAGGGTGCCGTCGAGCTCGAGCTCGCTGGAGGCGTTGGAGCGGTTGCCGAGCTTGTCCTTGAGCCGCACCACGTCGATCCGGTTGCGGGTGCCGTCGGCCAGCACGCGGGGCATCACGAAGCACGTCACGCCGCCCTCGGCCTGGGCGAGCACGAGGAAGACGTCGTTCATCGGCGCCGAGGTGAACCACTTGTGGCCGTGCAGGGCGTACCAGCCGGCCTCCGCCGTCGGCACCGCACGCGTCTGGTTGGCCCGCACGTCGGAGCCGCCCTGCTTCTCGGTCATGCCCATGCCCGCGAGCGCGCCGGTCTTCTCCGAACGTGCCCGGACGCCGGGGTCGTAGGACCGCGCGGCCAGCAGCGGCGTCCACTCCTCGGCGATCGCGTCGTCGGCCCGCAGCGCCGGCACGGCGGCGTAGGTCATCGAGATGGGGCAGCCGTGCCCGGGCTCCGTCTGCGACCAGGCGAAGAACCCCGCCGCGCGACGGAGGTGGGCATCGGGGCGGTCGGACTCCCACGGCGCGGCCTGGAGGCCGTGCCCGACCGCACGCTCCATCAGCCAGTGCCACGACGGGTGGAACTCCACCTCGTCGACCCGGTTGCCCCAGCGGTCGTACGCCGTCAGCTCGGGGTGGTGGCGGTTGGCGAGCCGGCCGTGCTCGCGAGCCTCCTCGGTGCCGGCCTCGGCCCCCAGGGGCGTCAGGTCGTCGACGAGGTCGGCGGAGCCGTGCCGGGTGAGCGCGTCGGTGAGGGCGCGGTCGGAGGTGACCACGTTGTGCCCCACCAGGGGCGGCGCCTGGTTGCTGGCGCGACGGAGGTCGGGCAGGTCGCTCATGCGGGGTCCCCGCGGCGTTGTTCGGGGGAGCGCAGCGGAGGAGAAGAACGCCGTGGGGTGCTCATGGCGCCCACCGTAGAGGGTGGGCGCCTGCCCACGTCGTCAGTCGAGGGTGGTGGGGACCGGGGCGACCCGCTCGAGCGAGGCCCTGCGCTGGTAGCGCACGGGGCGGGTGCACCCGGCCTGCAGCCCGACCTTGCTGAAGCCGTTGAGGTCACCGGCCTGGTAGACGAGCGGGAGCGAGTAGAGCTCGACGCCCGGCGTCATGTACTGGTCGGGGACCGACACGTGTCCCAGCCCCATCACGTGGCCCATCTCGTGGAGGGTCAGCTGCTGGAACTCGGTGGCGTTCATCGTCGCGGTGTCGGTGAGGTCGTAGATCACGCCGCCGTCCAGCGCCTCCCAGATCAGCTTGCCGCGGGCGTCACGCGCGCGCCGGGTGCGGTCGTAGCCGCCGCGGGCCGCGGTGTTCGGGCCGAGGTCGAGCTTGGTCTCCGCATCGGTCGTCCACCCGAAGATGATGTCGGGGTCCTTGCGCTTCCACTTCCGGTCCAGCGGGTTCGAGCCGGTCTCGCCCTTGAACTTGAAGCGCACGCCGGTCGCCTGCGACACGAGCGCCATCGTGTTGTGGATGCCGGTCGAGACCGTGGCGGCGTCGGGAGTGGCACGGGAGGTGTTGATGCCGTAGGTGAGGGTGCGGCACGGGTTCCACCGGTCGCGCGAGCGGCCGAGGGTCTCCCACGAGTCGGGGGAGCCCAGCGGGGTGTAGGCCGGCGCGACGCTGAGTCGGTGGGCCCGCGAGACCTTGCCGCGGTGCTTGCGGGTCGGCTTCACCCGCGTGCGGAGCTTGGTGGAGTAGAACCAGTGGGTGGGCACGGTGAACGCGTAGCCGCCGTCCTTGGCCGACCTGCCCTTGTCCACGGTGCGCCAGCCCGAGGCGATCTTCTGCTCGAGGACCACCCTGCGCTTCTGCTTGCCCTTGTCCTTGACCCGGCCGGACAGCGTGACGACGCCACCCGGATTGGTCGCGGTGGCGCTGAGCGAGGCCGAGACCCGCGTCTTGCGCGGTCCCGCCTCGGCGGGCGCGGCCAGGAGGGACACGGTGAGGGCGCTCGTGCCGAGCATCGCGACGGCGGCCAGGACAGGTGTGCGGGTGAGTCGGCGCATGGAGTGACGCTACCCACGCAGGTGGGCGGGAAACCCCCGGCGGGGATCCGCCTCGGTCGGACCACCAGTCGCTAGCGTGGCGACCATGGTCGAGGCGCGGGAGGTGCACCCTGCCCGGCGCCGGGTCGAGGCACTCGCGCGCCGGTGGCGTGGGCACCTCTGGCGCGTCGTCGTCACGACCGTCGGGTCCTGCCTGCGGCACCGGGTGACCGGCCTGGCGGCGGAAGCCGCCTTCTTCGCCGTGCTGTCGGTGCCGCCGCTCGTCTTCGCGCTCGCCGGCGCCATCGGCTTCGTCAGCGAGCGGTTCACCGCCACCCAGATCGAGGACATCAGCAACGCGGTCCTGGAGATCTCGCGGCAGGCGCTGACGGACCGCGCGGTCGACCGGATCATCGAGCCGACCATCAACGAGGTGCTCAACGGCGGGCGCTACGACGTGATCTCGATCGGCTTCGTCCTCGCCCTCTGGTCGGGCTCGCGCGCGCTCAACGTCTTCGTCGACACCATCACGATCATGCACGGCCTCGGTGGGCACCGGGGGATCGTGCAGACCCGGGCCCTCTCGTTCGTGCTCTACGTCCTGGCGATGGTCACCGGGGCCGTGAGCCTGCCGCTCGTCGTGGCCGGGCCGACCCTCGTCGACCGGCTGCTCCCCGAACGTCTCGACGTCCTCAAGCACCGCTACAGGCCGGTCGTGCTGGCGATCTGCATCGGCTTCCTCGCCACGCGCTACCACGTCTCGGT
>CAZDAO010000418.1:0-3892 GCA_964503015.1 uncultured Nocardioides sp.
CGCCGTCGGCGGACGCCATCTCCCACGTGCTCCAGCGCTACGAGCGGGTGCTGCCCAGCCACAGCTGGAACTCCAACAACATCGCGACCAACGTCCTGCTCTACCACCTGCAGCGCCACAGCGACCACCACGCGAACCCCACCCGGCGCTACCAGACGCTGCGCGACTTCGAGGAGAGCCCGGTGCTCCCGACCGGCTATGCCGGGATGATCGTGCTCGCCATCGTGCCGGCCATCTGGCGGCGGGTGATGGACCAGCGGGTGGTCGACCACTTCGGCGGGGACGTGTCACTGGCCAACATCAGCCCGCCCAAGCGTGCGGCCTACCTCGAGCGGTACCCGGCCCCGTCGCTGGTCGAGCAGGGCGAGGAACGAGCCCGTGTCGAGACCGAAGGGGTCGCCACGATCGAGGTGCTGGCCGCCCGGTGCCCCGGCTGCGAGTACGTCTACGAGGTGGCCGCGGGCGACGAGCACGAGGGCTTCGCCGCCGGCACCGCGTGGACCGACATCCCCGACGACTGGTGCTGCCCGGACTGCGGGGTGCGGGAGAAGGTCGACTTCGTCCCGGTCGAGCCCGAGCGCTCGGTGGCGTAGCAGCGAGCGACCTCAGCCCACGACCCCAGCCCACGACCTCAGACCACGACCTCGCGCCGGTCGTCCGGCAGCCGCCGGGTGCGGCCGGCGCGGTCGAGGTGGGCGAGAAGCGGCAGCACCACCCGGCGGGTGGTGGCCAGCCGTTCGCGGGCAGCGCTGGTCGTGAAGGGCTGGTCGAGGCCGCGGAGCAGGTCGACGGCACCGTCCACTGCGTCGGGCGCCAGCACGATGCCGGGGCCGACCCGTCGCAGCAACCCGCTGCGCTCGGCCGCCCCGAGGGCACGCTCGTCGAGCCCGAGCTCGCGCAGCCGGTCCGCCGTCGGCGCCGCGTAGGGGGCTCCGGCGAGGTCGGTCAGCACGGCCTCGACAGAGCGGCGTACGCCGTCGGGCAGGCCGGCCCCGTCCGCACCCAGCACCCGGCCGTCGACCACCCGCAGCGGCGGCCGGACCAGGGCCCGGACGAGCTCGGGGGCCGGCAGCCGCAGCCGGGCGGCGACCACGGACAACGGCACAGCGGGGTCGAGCGGGTGCGTGCGGGCGTGCTCGGCCACCAGCTCCGGGAGCCGCTCGGCGAGGGCGCGGGCGACGACCGGGTCGACCAGCCACGGCCCCTGGCCGGCCTCGACCGGTACGCCGAGCTGCCGCAGCCGGTCGACGCGTGCGACCCCGCGCCGGCGCAGCTCGTCGGCCAGGTCGGGCGTGCCGTCGGCGGTCGCCAGCTGGGCGGCCCGCCGGGCAGCCGCACCACGACGGCGCAGCCGTGGGGGGTCGGGGTCGAGCACGTCGACGCGCCAGACCCGGCGGCGACCGGGGTCTCGCAGCAGTGCCCGGTCTCCGACGCGCAGCGGGAGGGGTCGCGGCAGCGACAGCCGGGCCAGCCCCTCCCCCAACGGGCGGACGCGCACCGGCACATCGGCGGCGCCGACGTGGAGCACCGGGGAGGTCGGCGGCTCCCCGTCCCCCGTCCAGCGGACGTCGGCGACGTCGGTGTGGTGCCAGGCCCCCGGCGTGGCGAGCACGCTGCCCCGGGCCACCTCGTCGGTGCGCCCGCCGAGGTTGAGCGCCACCCGGGCGACCCCGCTGACCGCGTCGCGGTCGCGACCGAGCGCCTGGACCTCCCGGACGCGGAGCACCGTCTCGCCCAGCGCCAGGCTGTCGCCCCGGCGCACGGTGCCGGCCGGGAGCGTCCCGGTGACGACCGTGCCGGCGCCGCGGACGGTGAACCGGCGGTCGACCCACAGCCGCACGTCGGCCGACGGGTCGGGGGCCGGCAGGCCCGCCACCATCGCCACGAGGGCGGCGCGGAGCTCGTCGAGCCCGGCGCCGGTGCGCGCGCTGACCGCGAGCACGGGCGCCCCGGCCAGGGACGTGGCCGCGACCTCCGCGGCGGCGCGTGCCATCGCCGGAGCGGGGTCGGCGAGGTCGGACCGTGTCACCGCGACCACCGCGTGGCGTACGCCGAGGGCATCGAGGGCGGCGAGGTGCTCGGCCGCCTGCGGCATCCACGGGTCGTCGGCCGCGACGACCAGGAGGGCTGCCGGGACCGGTCCGACCCCGGCCAGCATCGTGGTGAGGAAGCGCTCGTGGCCGGGCACGTCGACGAAGGCGACCTCGCCGACCTCGGGCCACTCGGTCCAGCAGTAGCCGAGCTCGATCGTCAGGCCGCGCCGGCGCTCCTCGGCGAGCCGGTCGGGGTGGGTGCCGGTCAGCGCCTCGACGAGGGCGGACTTGCCGTGGTCGACGTGACCGGCGGTGGCCACGACGTGCATCAGCCCGGCTCCTCCGTCGCAGCAGCCACGCGACGTACGGCGTCGGCGAGCGCGTCGTCCTCGCCGGGGTCGACGGCGAGCAGGTCCAGCAGCAGCCGACCGCGCTCGAGCCGCCCGACCACCGGGAGGTCGAGCGCGCGCAACGGCGTGGCCAGGTGCTCGGGCAGGGCGACCGCGGCGCTGGGCAGGCCGACCTCGGGTGCACCTCCGCCGCCGACCGCGCCGCCGCTGTCGACGACCGAGGCACCGAGCGCCTCCGGCAGCGTCGCGACGATCGCGGCGGCACGGGCGCGCAGGTCGTCGGCGGACCGGCCCAGCGCGGTCGGCACCGGGGGGAGGGGGCCTGCCAGGGTCGCCTCGAGGGCGGCGAGGGTGAGCTTGTCGACGCGCAGGGCACGCGCGAAGGGGTCGCGCCGCAGCCGCTCCACGAGCGCCGACCGGCCGAGCAGCAGCCCGCTCTGCGGCCCGCCGAGCAGCTTGTCGCCGGACGCGGTGACCAGGTCGGCCCCGGCACGGAGGGTGGACGCCGCGTCGGGCTCGTCGGGCAGGCGCGGGTGCGGGGCGAGCAGACCCGATCCGATGTCGGCGACGAGCGGAGCGTCGAGCGTCGCCAGCGAGGCGACCGGGACCGAGGAGGTGAAGCCGCGCACCGCGAAGTTGGACGGGTGCACCTTGAGGACGAAGGCGGTGTCGCCGTCGACGGCCTCGGCGTAGTCCTCGAGCCGCACCCGGTTCGTCGTACCGACCTCGCGGAGCCGCGCGCCCACCGACTCCATCAGCTCGGGGATCCGGAAGCCGTCGCCGATCTCGACCAGCTCGCCGCGCGCGATCACGACGGCGCCGCCGTCGCGGCAGAGCACGCGGGTGACGAGGGCCAGGGCCGCGGCGCCGTTGTTGACGACGTGGACCGCCTCGGCGGCCGGCACCGCGGCCGCCAGGGCCTCGAGGGTGCCGCGGCCGCGCCGGCCGCGGCGGGCGGTCGCGAGGTCGAGCTCGACGTCGGTCGCCCCAGCGGCGGTCCGCAGCGCGTCGACCGCGGCGGCCGAGAGCGGGGCGCGGCCCAGGTTGGTGTGCACCACCACGCCGGTGGCGTTGACCACCCGGCGCAGGCTCGTCGCCGAGGCCGGGAGCGCGGCGACCGCGACGTCCGCGACCGACTCGGGGGCCACCTCGCCGTCGCGGCACCGCTGCTGGGCAGCCACCACGGCCCGCTTGACCAGCGCCGGCCCGAGCCGGTCGGTCGCCTCGCGCAGGCGCGGGTCGGCGAGGACGTGGTCGGTGCGCGGGACCGCCCGTCTGGGATCCGCCACGCACCCTCCCGTTGTCACGACCCCTGTCACGTGTGGCGGAGGCGGACGGGAATCGAACCCGCCTGGCCCAGGTGCTGGGCCACAACGGTGTTGAGGACCGCGTCCGTCACCAGACGAGAACCGCCTCCGCGATCACCCTAGCCGTGCCCGGCACGCTTCCCGACGAGGCCGACCCCCCGGCTGTCTAGGGACGAAATGGTCGGCGACACGCCGTCGGGAA
>CAZDAO010000419.1:0-2305 GCA_964503015.1 uncultured Nocardioides sp.
GACGACCTCGAGGTGGTCGGTGTCGCCGCCAACGGCCGGGAGGCCGTCGAGCAGGTACGCCGGCACCGCCCCGACGTCGCGCTGATGGACCTGCAGATGCCCGACGTCGACGGCGTCGAGGCGACCCGCACCATCGTGGCGGAGGGACTCGGCGCCGAGGTGCTGGTCCTGACGTCGTTCTCCGACCAGGCGCGCATCCACGCCGCCATCGACGCCGGCGCGGTCGGCTACCTGCTCAAGGACGCCGAGCCCGACGTCCTCCTCGACGGGATCCGTGCCGTGGCCCGGGGCGAGTCGCCGATCGACCCCCGTGCCGCCCGCCACCTGCTCGGGGCGCGGGCGGCCCGCCCGGGCGCCGGTGACACAGGGGCCGAGCTGTCCCCACGCGAGACCGAGGTGCTGCGACTGGTGGTGGAGGGCCTGCTCAACAAGCAGATCGCCCAGCGCCTCGGGGTCACCGAGCGCACGGTCAAGGCGCACCTGACCTCCGCCTACCAGCGCATCGGCGTCACCGACCGGACCCAGGCGGCGCTGTGGGCGCAGCGCCACGGGCTGGTGGACCCGCCGTAGCGGCTTCGGCGGCCTGTCTAGTGTCGGTCGTATGAAGACACGCACTCTCGGAACCACCCAGGTCGGCGCGATCGGACTCGGCCTGATGACCTTCGACCAGACCGGCTCGCAGCCGCGCCAGCAGCTCCTCGACACCGTCACCGCCGCGCTCGACGCCGGCGTCACGCTCTTCGACACCGCCGACGCCTACGGGCCGGGTGACGAGAAGGGCGCCGGCGCCCAGGGCGAGAACGAGCGCCTGATCGCCTCGATCCTCGACGAGCTCGGCGTCCGTGACCGGGTCTTCCTCGCGACCAAGGGCGGTCACGTCCGCACCGACGGCGGCCGCTGGGACACCGACAGCTCGGCCGACCACCTGCGCCGGGCCGTCGACGACAGCCTCCAGCGCCTCGGGGTCGAGCAGCTCGCGCTCTGGCAGCACCACCGCCCCGACCCGAAGGTCCCCTACGACGAGGTCATCGGCACCCTCAAGGAAATCGCCGACAGCGGCAAGGTCGCGCACGTCGGGCTCTCCAACGCCGACCCGCAGCAGATCCGCGACGCCCACGCGGTGCTCGGCGACCGCCTGGCCAGCGTGCAGAACCAGTTCTCCCCGGCCTTCCGCAGCTCGCGGCCCGAGATCGACGTCTGCGAGGAGCTCGGTCTGGCCTTCCTGCCGTGGAGCCCGCTCGGTGGCCTGTCCGACGCCAAGGAGCTCGCCGACAAGCACCCGGCCTTCGCGCGGATCGCCGAGGAGCGTGGGGTGAGCGCCCAGCAGGTCGCGCTGGCCTGGGAGCTGGCGCAGTCGCCCGTCGTGATCCCGATCCCCGGTGCCAAGCGGCCCTCGTCGATCACCGACTCGGCCGCCGCAGCGGACCTCGAGCTCACCGCCGACGAGCTCGCCGCCCTCGACGCGAGCTAGACCGTGGCCCGCCCCCTGCTCGCTCGCGCGGTCGACGCCGCCCTGGACCGGTCCGTGGTCCTGGGCTACACGACGATCGGGCTCGCGGTGCGACGGGCCCTTCCCGGCTGGCCCGCGGATCCACCGCCCGGTGCCCTCGTCGGGCGACACGTGCTCGTGACCGGCGCCAGCTCGGGGCTGGGCACGGCCACCGCCGAGGGCCTGGCGGCACTCGGCGCGACCGTGCACCTGCTCGTCCGCGACGAGGCCAAGGGCTCCGCCGTGGCCGACCGGATCCGGGCCGCGCACCCCGGGTCCGTGCTCCGGCTGTGGCGGTGCGACGTGGCCGACCTCGACGACGTACGCCGCTTCGCCGCCGCGTTCACCGACGAGGTCGCGGCGCTGCACGCGGTCGTCCACAACGCCGGCGTGATGCCGCCGACCCGCACCGAGTCGCCCCAGGGCCACGAGCTCAGCATGGCCGTGCACCTGATCGGCCCGGTCGTGATGACCGAGGCCCTGCGTGGGGTGCTGGCCGGTGGCCGCGTGGTCCTGGTGAGCAGCGGCGGGATGTACGCCCAGCGGCTGCCGGCCGACGACCCGGACTTCGTGCGCGGGGACTACTCGCCCACGACGGCCTACGCCCGCTCCAAGCGGTGGCAGGTCGAGATGGCGCCGTTCCTCGCGGATCGCTGGGCCGCCGACGGCATCACCGTCGCGACCATGCACCCCGGCTGGGCCGACACCCCGGGCGTGCAGGAGTCGCTGCCGCGCTTCCGCACGATCACCCGGCCCGTGCTGCGCGACGACCGGCAGGGTGCGGACACCAGCGTCTGGCTGGCAGCCGTCGAGCCG
>CAZDAO010000419.1:2405-3879 GCA_964503015.1 uncultured Nocardioides sp.
GAGCGCCAGGACCTCGAGGTGTGGTCGCTGCTCGCCCGTGAGTGGGACGGCCTCCCGGCGCGTTCGTAGCCTCCCCCGGCCGTCCGTGGTCCAGCGGCGTTCGCGCCCCCACGTCGGGGTAGTCCAGTGGCGTTCGGTCGCGTCGGGCCCGGAATCACGACACTTGGCCACTGGACTACCCAGACCAGTGGCCAGAAGACTTGACTGGTTCAAGTAAAGGCGGCAGGCTGGCGGTGATGGAGTACGACGACTTCGAGCAGCTGCTCCGCGGCGCGGACCTCCGGGTCACCCGCCCGCGGTTGGCTGTGCTGCGCGCCGTACGTCGCCAGCCGCACGCCGACACCGGCACCGTGCTGGCCGCCGTCCGGGCCGAGGAGCCGACGGTCTCCCACCAGGCCGTGTACGACGTCCTCGGCGCGCTCACCGTCGCCGGCCTCGTCCGCCGCATCCAGCCGGCCGGCTCCGTCGCACGCTACGAGCTCCGTGTCGGCGACAACCACCACCACGTCGTGTGCCGCTCCTGCGGAGCGGTCGCTGACGTCGACTGCGCGGTCGGCCACACGCCGTGCCTCACCGCGTCCGACCCCCAGGGCTTCGTCGTCGACGAGGCCGAGGTGACCTACTGGGGGACCTGCTCCGACTGCTCCACCCGCTCGTCCGCCCCACCGTCCGCCCCTGCGGACGCCCCCTCGTGACACCGATCGCCATCCCGGAAGGAACGCCATGACCGACAGCCAGGACAACCCCGCACCCGAGAGCCCCCAGGGGGTGGACCGCAAGGCCGAGTCCGGGTGCCCCGTGATGCACGACTCCGCGACCGCCCAGGGCAGCGAGAGCGAGAACCCGGCGATCGACTCGCCGACCCCGGCGACCGACCGGCGTCCGCGCACCAACAAGGACTGGTGGCCCAACAGCCTCGACCTGTCGCCGCTGCGTTCCCAGTCGTCCAAGAGCAACCCGCTCGGCCCCGACTTCGACTACTCCGAGGAGTTCAAGAAGCTCGACCTCGGCGAGCTGCGCCGCGACGTCGTCGAGGTCCTCAACACCTCGCAGGACTGGTGGCCCGCCGACTTCGGCCACTACGGCGGCCTCTTCATCCGGATGAGCTGGCACGCCGCCGGCACCTACCGGATCTACGACGGCCGTGGCGGCGCCGGCGAGGGCTCGCAGCGCTTCGCCCCGCTCAACAGCTGGCCCGACAACGCCAACCTCGACAAGGCCCGCCGCCTGCTGTGGCCGGTCAAGCAGAAGCACGGCCAGAAGATCTCGTGGGCCGACCTGCTGGTCTACGCCGGCACCGTGGCGATGGAGGACATGGGCTTCCAGACCTTCGGCTTCGGTTTCGGCCGTGAGGACATCTGGGAGCCCGAGGAGATCATCTGGGGCCCCGAGGACACCTGGCTCGGCGACGAGCGGTACGCCGGCGAGCGCGAGCTCGACGAGGTGCTCGGTGCGGTGCAGATGGGCCTGATCT
>CAZDAO010000420.1:0-3872 GCA_964503015.1 uncultured Nocardioides sp.
CGTGCTTCGAGCCGGGCTTCGAGTGGTTGAGGTAGATGTCGTGGTTGCCGCCGCCGTTGCGCAGCGCGTCGGCGACGTCCTTGCTCGCGAAACCGGCGTCGACCATCGCCGGGGACAGGTCGCGCAGCAGCATCAGGGTGCCGGCGCGGTTGCGGTTGTGGGCCTCGTCGCCCATCTGCAGCATCTGGGTGAGGATGCCGGTGATGTCGGAGGCGTCCGGGGTGCCGCGGACGGCCGCCTGCAACAGGGGGCCGAGCACGTCACCCATCCAACGCAGCCGGGTGAGCACCTCGTCGTTGTAGGCGCCGTAGCGCAGCACCTTCCCGAGACCCTCGTTGAGCGAGCAGTACGTCCGTCGGCCGGTCGCCCGGTCCTCGAGGACCCACATCCACATCGACGGCGTGACGACGCCGGCCATCGGACCGACGGCGCTGCGGTGGTGGCACGGCTCGAGGCTGACGTTGCTGCCCGACTCGAAGAGGGCGACCGCGTCCTCCGGGTCGTCGACCAGGCCCTCCAGTGCGGCGCCACCCATGAGGGCGCCGCGCAGCGGGCCGGAGGTGCGCGCCCACTCGATCGGTGGGCCGGCGTGCAGGAACTGCCCCTTCCCCAGGCCGAGCACCTCGGAGGCGGGGGCGACGTCCACGAGGTGCGCGGTCACCCCGAGCATCGCCTCGACGGCCGTGCGGTTGGCCTCCGGGCGACGCGGGTCGCACGCCACCCGCGCGAGGTCGGCCTCGGTGCCCGGCATCGGCGGACGCCAGTCCACGCGCTCGACGCCGACGGCCTGACCGGCCACGGCGTCGGCGAACATGTCGGCGCCGCAGGTGACGATCGTGGTCTCGGTGCTCACTGGGCTGCTCCTTCTTCGAATCGGCTCAGCAGGTCGAGGGCGCGGCGGGTGGCCGACGCGTTGGAGAGGTGGACCTCGGCGCCGGCGGCGACGAGCGCGTCGCGGGTCGCGTCGAGGCCCTGGGGGTCGAGGTCGGTGCCGACGAGGCTGACCACGACCGGGACCGCCCGCTCGGCACGCGCCGCCTCGATGGCGGGCGCCAGCAGTGCGGCCGGGTCCGGCTCCGCGCCGTGCCCGAGCACCAGGTCGAGGAGGATCACGCCGGTGCCCGGGTCCGCGGCCGCGCGGGCCAGCTGCTCGTTGCGCAGCGTCGGGTCGATCATCGGGTGGGCCCGACCCTGGGTGAGGGCGTCGTCACCGAAGTCGACCATGGTGTGCTGGTCGACGAGGAGCTCGTCACCCAGCGCGAGGTCGTCGGAGAGCGGGATGTTGCTGCGGACCGGCCCGAGGGCCTCGGTGGCCATCAGCATCGCCTCGTCGCACAGCGTGCCGCCGACGAACAGGCCGCGCAGCAGCGTTCCGGTGGCAGCCGCGCCGTCGTCCACCCCGTGCACGGGCCACGGCGGAGCCTCGAGACCCAGCCGCGCGAGCACGGCCTCGGCGACCGTGGTCAGGTCGCGCTGCCCGCGACCGAGCAGGCCGAGCTCGACCGGCGTGTCGAGGGCCTCCGCGTCCCGGGCCAGCGCCTCCGCGACCTCGGGGGCAGGCGGCTTCGAGACGACCACGACGAGGTCGACGTCGGGGTCGGCGTCGAGGCGGCGCAGCGCCTCGCGGGTCGAGGTGCCGCCGACGGCGGCGGAGAGGTCGCGGCCGCCGACGCCCAGGGCGTGGCGCACGCCGACGCCGTCGTGGGTCGCGCCGGCGTGGTGGAGCAGCGCGAGCAGCTGCTGGCAGCCGGTGCCGGACGCGGCGACGAGCCCGATGCGGCCCGGCCGGACGGCGTTGGCGAAGCCCAACCCGACGCCGTCGATGACCGCGGTGCCGCAGTCGGGTCCCATCACCAGCGCGCCGCGCGAGGCGGCGTACGTCTTGAGGGCGACCTCCTCGGCCACCGGGACGTTGTCGCTGAAGACCATCACGTCGTGGCCGGCCTCGAGGGCGTCCATCGCCTCGACCGTCGCGCTGGCACCCGGGACGGAGACGAGCGCGATCGAGCCCGGGCCGGTGCGCCGCAGTGCCGCGCCCGTCGTCCGCGGCGGGGCGACCGTGGTGTCACCGGACGTGGGGCGCGTCGGCGCCAGCGCGGCGTCGACGGCGGCCAGCGCCGTGGCGAGGTCGGCGTCGTCGGCGTCGTCGTGGAGGCGCAGCGCGACGACCATGTCGTTGGGGGAGGACGGGGGGACGTCGAAGCCCATGCCCTCGAGCACCTCGAGGTTGAGGCCGGTGGCCATCGCGACCTGCGCCGCGACCACGCCCGGCGTGGCCTGGACGGCCCGGCTCACCTGGAGCAGGGTCACGGAGTCGGCGTAGGCGCCGCTCCGGAGCTCGACGTGGTCTCTCATGCAGCCCTCCAGGCTCGGTCGGTGGGTCGGTCGGTGGTGACGGACGTGAGTGCGAGGCGGGCGCCGGCCAGCAGGCCCGCCCCCGACGTGGCGCCGACGGCGAGCAGGGCCTCGGCGTGCGTGTCGGTGGGTGCCGCGAGCCACGCGCCGAGCTGGGGCAGCACCTCGCCGCGGGTCGCGCAGTCGAGGAGGGTGGCGGAGAGCAGCGTGGTGGCTGCGAGGTGACGGCGTACGGCGGCGGCGAGGGTCGCGTCGGGACGGCCCAGCGCGGCGCGGGTGGCGAGCCAGCCGGCCAGCACGTCGTCGCCGAGCGGGGTCAGCCCGGGTCCGCGACCCACGAGATCGGCGACGTGGGCCGCGGTGAGGCGGCCGTCCGCGGGCAGCTCGAGCCCGGGCGTCGCGGGGAGCGTCGATCGCGGGTGGAGCTCCCCGTGCGGCCCGACGGTCGTGACGCGGGGATCGACGACGCGGCCGATCCGCACCGGCTCGTCGCCGATGGTGAGCGCCCCGTCGCGGACGTGCACCGGACGACCGGCGAGCGGGGTCAGGTCGGGGATCGCGGACCACAGCGCGCACGGCACGCGGGTCGCGCCGGCCGACACGAGTCCGAGGCACCAGCCGTCGAGGTCGACGTAGACCGCGGTGCTGCTCGCGTGGAGCACCGGCCGGGGTCCGTCGTGCGCCGCGGCGAGCCGTGTCCGCACGCGGATCGGTGCGGTCACGGGGATCATTCCCCAGACGCTAACGGCTCGTGGCACACTCGCGAATGTGAGTTCCTGACAACGAAGGACATGAAGTGGGCCAAGACTTGATAAGCGATCCCGAGGCGGTCGCCGCGCTGGAGCGGGCGGACGCGCTCCACACCGCGCTCACCCACATCGTGCTGGAGGGTGGGGACCTCGCGGCCATCGCGAAGGCGGTCGGCGACGCCCTCGGCTGTGGGGTGGTGTTCACCTCCACCGACGGCCGCGAGCGTGCGGCCCACCTCGACGAGATCCACCGCGAGGCACTCGCGACCGCCGACCTGCTCGACCCGACCGGGCGCGTGCGGGTGGAGCGGATCGACCCGCAGGGCACCGCGGTCGGCGCGGGGGAGGCGCTGATCCGGCGCGTCGTCGCCGCCGGCGTCGACCTGGCCCGCCTGGTCGCGCTGCGTCCGGACGGCACGATCCACGCCTCCGACGTGCAGGCACTCGAGCGCGCCGCCATCGTCGCGGCGCTGCTGGTGACCCGCGTCGAGGCGATCACAGCGGTGGAGAACAAGTACCAGGGCGACTTCCTCCGCGACGTCTTCCTCGGCCGCGCGGGCGAGGAGGAGGACGTCGCCGAGCACGCACGCGCCTTCGGCTGGCAGCTCGGCCGCCCCGTGATGGTCGTGGTGGCGGTGCTCGAGCCGGACGCGGTCGCTGCCCAGGGTCCCGCCGAGAACCGCCGCGCCTGGCACGACCGATTCGCGGCCGCATGGCGGCAGGTCGCCGCGAGCACCGACCGCAGCATCGCGTCGGTCGCGTTCAGCC
>CAZDAO010000421.1:0-3865 GCA_964503015.1 uncultured Nocardioides sp.
GCTGACCGGCAGCGGCGAGATCGTGACGACCAAGCCCGGTGACGAGCTCTTCGACGCCTTCCCGAACTCCTACGGATCGCTCGGCTACGCCACGCGCCTGCGCATCGAGCTCGAGCCGGTGCCGTCGTACGCCGCCCTGAGGCACGTCCGCTTCGACGATGCCGCCACGCTCGCGGAGGCCGTTGCACGCATCGTGGACGAGGGGGCGTGGGACGGCGAGCGCGTGGACGCCGTCGACGGCGTCGCGTTCTCACCGGACGAGCTGTACCTCACGCTCGCCCGCTGGACCGACGAGGACGGTCCGACCAGCGACTACACCGGGCAGCTCGTCTTCTACCGCTCGCTCCAGCAGCGGTCGGCCGACCGGTTGACCGTCCGCGACTACCTCTGGCGCTGGGACACCGACTGGTTCTGGTGCTCGCGGGCCTTCGGTGCCCAGCACCCGCTCGTGCGGCGGGTGTGGCCACGCCGGCTGCGGCGCTCCGACGTCTACTGGCGGCTCGTCGCGCTCGACCGGCGCCTCGGGATCGGTGACCGCCTCGACCGTCGCGCCGGCCGTCCGCAGGGTGAGCGCGTCGTGCAGGACGTGGAGATCCCGGTCGGGCGGCTCGCGGAGTTCCTCGACTGGTTCGACCGCGAGGTCGGCATGCGTCCGGTGTGGTTGTGCCCCCTCCGCCTGCGGCGCGACGGCGAGGACCGGCCCTGGCCGGGCTACCCGCTGACCAGCGGCACGACCTACGTCAACGTGGGCTTCTGGGGCGTGGTCAACGTCGGCCCGGACGCCCCCAGCTCCCCGCGCAACCGCGCGATCGAGGCGAAGGTCACCGAGCTCGGCGGCCACAAGAGCCTCTACTCCGAGGCGTTCTACGAGCGCGCGGAGTTCGACCGCCTCTACGACGGCGCCCACCTGGCCCGCGTGAAGGCGGTGCACGACCCCGACGACCGACTGACGGATCTCTACGACAAGGTGGTGGGACGACGATGAGCCTGATCTCCGGTGGCAGCCGGACCCCGGCGCGCATCTCCATCGGCGACGCGATGGACCGGCTGGTCCGAGGCGGGCTTCCGGTGCGCTTCACGGCGTACGACGGCAGCAGCGCCGGCCCTCCCGACGCACCGTTCGGGCTGGACCTGCGCACCGAGCGCGGCCTGGCCTACCTCATGACCGCGCCCGGCGACCTCGGCATGGCCCGCGCCTACGTCAGCGGCGACCTCGACCTCACCGGCGTCCACCCCGGCGACCCCTACGACGCGATGGTGCTGCTCAAGGACCACACCAAGTTCCGGGTCCCGACGCCGGGCGAGGCGGTGCACATCGCCCGGAGCCTCGGCCTGCAGCACCTCCGCCCGCCGGCGCCGCCGCCCCAGGAGCACCTGCCGCGCTGGCGACGCGCCGTGGAGGGCATCCGCCACTCCATGACGCGCGACGCCGAGGTGATCTCGCACCACTACGACGTGTCCAACCGGTTCTACGAGATGGTGCTCGGCCCCTCGATGGCCTACACCTGCGCGCTCTACGAGACGCCCGAGGCCACGCTCGAGGAGGCCCAAGCGGCGAAGTTCGACCTCATCTGCCGCAAGCTCGACCTCCGGCCCGGCCAGCGGCTGCTCGACGTCGGCTGCGGCTGGGGCACGATGGTCCGCCACGCCGCGCGGGAGTACGGCGTCAAGGCGCTCGGCGTGACGCTCTCGCTCGAGCAGGCCGAGTGGGCCAAGGAGGCCATCGACCGCGAGGGCCTCGGCGACCTGGCGGAGGTCCGTCACCTCGACTACCGAGACGTGGTCGAGAACGGCTTCGACGCGGTCAGCTCGATCGGGCTCACCGAGCACATCGGCGTGCGCAACTACCCGTCGTACTTCGCCCAGCTGCGCGACCGGCTCAAGCCCGGTGGCCGGCTGCTCAACCACTGCATCACCCGGCCGCACAACCGGCGCCAGGAGACCGGCGCCTTCATCGACCGCTATGTCTTCCCCGACGGCGAGCTGATCGGGTCCGGCACCATCGTCACTGCGGCGCAGGACGCCGGCCTGGAGGTCCAGCACACCGAGAACATCCGCATGCACTACGCCGCCACCCTGCGCGACTGGAACCGCAATCTGGTGGAGAACTGGGACGAGTGCGTCGCCGAGGTCGGCGAGGGGACCGCGCGGGTGTGGGGCCTCTACATCGCCGGTTCGCGCATCGGCTTCGAGCGCGACGAGGTCGAGCTCCACCACGTGCTCGCCACCCGCAACCACCCGGGCGGGCGCTCCGACTTCCCGATGCGACCGGACTGGTGAGGGGTCGATAGCGTGGCCCCGTGAGCACCCGGGCAGCCCAGTTCCAGGCGCGCGTCGCGCGACGTGAGCCGCTCACCGACCACCTCGTCCGGCTGGTGCTCGACGGGGTCGAGGGCTTCGAGAGCACCGGCGTGCCCGACGAGTGGGTCGGACTCGTCGTGCCCGGGCAGTTCCAGAGCCGCTACTACACCGTGCGGTCCCACCGGGTCGGCGAGCTGACCCTCGACGTGGTGGTGCACGACGTCGGCCTGGTGACCGAGTGGGCGATGCGCGACTGCGTCGGCGACGCGGTGACGATCACCGAGCCCAAGGCGTCCTTCGACCCACCGCCCGGCGCCGGCTGGCTGCTCCTGGTCGGCGACCTCACCGCGATGCCGGCGATCGCCCGCATCGTGGAGACCCACCCCGAGCTGCCGACGTACGTCCTGGCGGAGGTGCCGGACGACCTGTCGGGCTACCTCCCCGACACCGCGCAGGTCACCTGGCTCGAGCCGCCCGCGCCCGGGCAGAGCGCGCTCGCCCAGGTCGTCGAGGGCATCGACTGGCCGGAGGGTGAGGGCTACTTCTGGATGGCGGGGGAGTCGGCGCAGATGCGCGCCATCCGCAAGCACCTGATGCGCGAGGTGAGGCTCCCGACCAGCCACTACGACGTGATGGGCTACTGGCGTGCCACCACGGGCCGGCAGCCGCGCGCGGTCGATCCCGGCCCGGTCTGGCGCGCGGGCAAGGCGGCAGGGAAGAGTGACGAGCAGATCTGGGCGGAGTACGACGCGGCGCAGGAGGCGAGCGATGGCTGACGAGGACGGCGGCGACGTCACCGAGGAGCGCGGCGACGTGCTCGGGCCCGACGACGAGCTGGACGACGACGAGCTCGACGACGAGCTGGACGACGACTTCGACCTCTCCGGTGTCGCGCCCGCCGGGGCGTTCTACCGGGCCCCGGAGGGCTTCCGCAGCGGCTTCGCCTCCTTCGTGGGTCGACCCAACGCCGGCAAGTCGACGCTGACCAACGCCCTGGTGGGGCAGAAGATCGTCATCACGTCCTCCAAGCCGCAGACCACCCGCAACGTGGTGCGCGGGATCGTGCACCGCGACGACGCCCAGCTCATCCTCGTCGACACCCCGGGCCTGCACCGGCCGCGCACCCTCCTCGGCGAGCGGCTCAACGACCTGGTGCGCACGACCTGGGCCGAGGTCGACGTGGTGGCGGTGTGCTTCCCGGCCAACGAGAAGATCGGGCCCGGCGACCGCTTCCTCGTCGCCGAGCTGGCCAAGGTGCGGCGCACCACGAGGATCGCCGTGGCGACGAAGACCGACCTCGTGACGCCCGAGCAGCTGGCCAACCACCTGATGGACATCGCCGCTCTCGGCGAGGAGACCTCCACCGAGTGGGCCGAGATCGTGCCGGTGTCGGCCCGCTCGGGCGACCAGGTCGACCTGCTCGCCGACCTGCTGGTGGGGCTGATGCCCGAGGGTCCGCCGCTCTACCCCGACGGCGACCTCACCGACGCCCCCGAGGAGGCGCTGGCCGCCGACCTCATCCGTGAGGCCGCGCTGGAGGGCGTGCGTGACGAGCTGCCGCACT
>CAZDAO010000422.1:0-3852 GCA_964503015.1 uncultured Nocardioides sp.
CGCCGACGTCTCGACGCCATTTCCGGGGGACCGCCGCACGGCGTCGGCCGGTGGCGCTCAGGGCGAGGTCCCCACCGGCGCCAGCGCCTCGAGGTGGTCGACCTCGTCGGCCATCGCCGCACTCAGTCGCCGCAGCAGCGACCGGATCCCCGCTGCGTCCCAGTCGTAGGCCGCGACGCGCTCCGTCGTCGCGACCAGGTCGCGCGACAGCCGGTCCCGGGTGCGCTGGTAGGCCGCCCACGCCGTCCCTTCCGGGACGCCGCCGTGCACGGCACGCACCTGGGTGGCGAGCAGCTCGGCGTCGCGCAGCGCGTCGGTCATCCCGTGGGAGGTGATCGGGTCCTTGAAGTGGCCAGCATCGCCCACCAGGACCCACCCCGGCCCCCAGGACCGGCGGACGAACCCGGGTGCACCGCCCCACCCGCGGACCCCGGACAGCGTCCGGAGGGCCTGGGCGCGCTCGACCGCCGCCGGTCCCGCCGCGGCCAGCAGCTCGGCCAGCGCCCGTTCCACACCGAGGCGGCGCAGGCGGCGCATCCGGGCGGGCGTGGTGGACACGAACAGGCACGACGCGCCCGCGTTGGTGGGGATCACCCCCGCGGCGGCCCCGACGCCGTACGTCCACTCGTAGGCGTCAGCTCCCGGGTCCTCGACGTAGCGGTAGAGCACCGCGCTGGCCGTGCGACCGCGCCACGTGGTGGTGGCACCGGCCTCCGCGGCGACGCGCGAACGCAGCCCGTCGGCCCCGACCGTGAGGTCGGCGGCGAGGTCGACGCGAGCACCTCCCGCGGTCCGGCCGACCACACCGGTGACGCGACCGGTGGCGTCGTGACGCAGCGAGGTCACCGTCGCCTCGTGCAGCACGCGCACGCCGGCGTCCTCGGCCGCCTCGACGAGGAGTCGGTCGAGCAGGTGGCGGCGCGGCGCGTAGAGGGCGTCCACCCCGGCGCGGGAGCGGATGGCGACGGCGAGGTCCTCGCCGTCGGTGTGGTGGAAGACCGTACGCCGGACGGGCGGCGTCCCGGCCGCCACGAGCCGGTCGAGCACGCCCCAGCGGGAGAGCTGGAGCACCCCGGCCCGCATCAGCGCGTGCGTCGAGAGCGTGTCGCTCCCCCGCCGACCCCGGTCCACCAGCGTGACCGACAGGCCGGCCCGGGCCAGGAGCAGCGCCGTGGAGGCGCCGGCGACCCGGCCGCCCACCACGACGACGTCGGCGCGGCTCATGCCGCCGGCTCCTGCCGGACCGCCGACCCGCTCGCGGCGAGGAGGTGGGCGACGACCGCGGCGGCGTCGTGGCGCGCGCCGTCGATGTAGCCGGAGTCACGGCGGTGCTGGAACCGCTGCCCGACGACGTACACGCCCTCGGCGGCCGTCACGCCGCGACGCTGCCGGATCGTCCCGTCGGCGTCGGCCAGGGGCAGCCGCAGCCACGGGTGGTGCGAGCGGTAGCCGGCTGCCACCAGCACGGTCCCGATGCCCTCGGCGCGCACGTCGACCCGGCGGGGTGCGGGGCCCACGGTGACGGGTCGCGGCCGCGGCGCGTCCCACAGCCGGCCACCGAGGCCGGCACGGTCGACGAAGCGGTCCAGGCTGTCGAGGAACCGCTCGAGGGCGGCGTCGGCAGCACCGACGCTCGCGGCGAGGTCGTCGGCGAACCGGACCGTGCGTCCGTCGACCCTCTCGACGCGGCCGGCCAGGCGTACCCCGTTCGCCTGGAGCCGCCCGAGGTCGAGGTCCTGCGTGGCGCGCTCCGGGTCGTCGCGGCCGACGAGCTGCAACGACGTCTCCGCGCGGGCCGCCACCGGGTCGGCGACGTCGTCGATGGTGCGGGCGAGCCGGCCGGTGGTCTCCAGCCACCAGAAGATGTCGAGGCCGCGGTGCCGCCGCGGCATCCGGGTGTGCCGGCCCACCGCGAGCGTCACCTCGCGTCCGGCCCGGTTGAGCTCGTCGGCGATCTGCAGTCCCGACGCCGAGGCACCGACCACGAGCACGCCGCCCGGCCGGAGCCGGCCGGGGTTGCGGTAGCGGTTCGAGGTGATCACGTCGGCAGCCTCGGTGTCGGTGCCCGCCAGCCCCGCGGGCACGTACGGCGCCCCGTGCGGCCCCGTCGCGACGACGACGTGGCGGGCGTGCCAGGTGCCACGGCCGGTGACGACCCGGTAGCGACGGGCGGCGCTCTGCCCGGGGACGGCCGCGACCTCGTGCACCTCCGCGCCGGCGACGACCGGGGCGCCGAACGAGGCGGCGTACGCCTCGAGGTGACCGATGAAGGAGCCGACGCTGAGGTAGCCGTCGGGGTCGGGACCCGTGTAGCTCCAGCCGGGGAGCCGGGTCATCCAGCTCGGCGTCAGGAGGTGCAGGGAGTCCCAGCGCTCGGTGCGCCAGCGTTCGCCGACGCGGCCGCGATCGAGCACGACGTGCTCGCGACCGGCGTCGGTGAGCAGCCTGCTCACGGCCAGGCCGGCATGGCCGGCGCCGATCACGACGGTGTCGATGGTGGTCATGCAAGGTGTCCTCTCGGATCCTTCCCGCGAGCAGCCGGCCGGTGGGGGCCGGCCGGCTGCCCGGACCGGGGTGTCGTCAGCCGGTGACGACGTCGATGGCGACGGGCGTGGGGTTGGTCAGCGCGTCGTAGACAGCCGACCGGCGTCGGGACTGCTCGACGATCTCGCGCAGGGTGGCGTCGTCGGCGTCGCCCTCGACGCGGAAGGTGACCGTGACCTGCTCGTAGCCGTTGCGCACCGAGCCGCCGGAGAGGCCGAGGATCCCGAGCAGGTCGATGTCGCCGGTGACCGTCGACGACACGTGCGTCAGGCGGACCCCCCGAGCGGCGGCGATGTTGGCGATGCCGGAGGTCAGGCAGGCGGCGATGGCGTGCAGCAGGTACTCCACGGGCGTCGGGCCGACGTCGGTGCCCACCAGCACGGCGGGGTGGTCGGAGTCGACCACGGTGTCCTGCGCGTGCCGCAGCTCCTGCATCGCGCCGTGGAAGCCGGCGAACGTCGAGCGGCTGTGGGTGCCCGAGACCCAGCTGTTGGTCGCGCGGAACTGGAACTTCGCGATCTCGTTGGTCTGCTCGACCGCGTCGCGGGTGCCGAAGAGCGTGGCGACGTCGACTCCGTTGATCGGCGACTGGTCGAGGGTGGCGGTGGTCGTCCTCATGGGTGGTGCTCCTGCTTCTGTCGGTTGCGGTGGTCGGCCCGAGCCGGGGTCCCGGCGTCGGGCGAGGTGGCGGCGCTGACCGTGGGGTCGCGCCACACGACGGCGGTGCCGTCGAGGACGACGACGTCGTCCTGGTTCGTGACGCTCGTGGCGAGCGTGGTGACCGGCTTGTCCTCGCGGCTCGCGAGGACGGTGGCGGCCGCGGTGATGACGTCACCCGGGCGGACCGGCGCGAGGAAGCGCCACGCGACCTCGAGGAACACGCTGCCCGGACCGGGCAGCTGCTCGGCGACGAGCGCGTTGAGCAGCCCGGACGTCACTCCTCCCTGCACCACGATCCCGCCGAAGCGGGAGCGGGAGGCGAGGGCGTCGTCGTGGTGGATCGGGTTGCGGTCCCCGCTGATCTCGGTGAAGAGCTCGATGTCGCGACGGGTGACGGTCCGGGTGAGCCGGGCCGAGGCGCCGACCTCGATCGGGGTGTGGGTGGTGGTCATGGCGACGAGGTTGGCCGGACGACCTTCCGCGTGCCTTCCCCGGACCTTCCGCCGCGTGGGCAGGTCCGCGGACGGGCGACGGAAGGTGTCCGGCCCACCCTCGGTGCCGTACCCGAAGGAACCGACCAGGAGCACCTCATGCACCACGCACTCAACACCGCCCTCGCGAGCTCACGCGAACGCGAGCTCCGCACCG
>CAZDAO010000423.1:0-3845 GCA_964503015.1 uncultured Nocardioides sp.
GATCCGGTGCTCGGGGAGACGTCCCGACCCCCCGTGCTGACGTGGCATCTACCCGGCCGGTCCTGGCCTAAACATCACGAGGTCAATTCCCACAACCTGCGGAAAACCCCCGCTGCGACGACCGCTGCGGCGAAGGCGAAGCTGCCGCAGAAGGACTCCGCCACCTCGGCCCGGCGGGCCCACCACACCGACCGCCAACCGCGCCCCGTCGCCACCGCCGCGGCCAGCGCGACGACGCCGAGGGCGACGGCGAGGTAGAAGAAGGTGTCGAGGTGGCCGGCACCGGGACCGACGACCAGGTGCACCGCCAGGGCCCCCAGCGCTCCGAGCCCGGCGAGCCGGAGGAGGGCGCGGGCCGTCGCGTGGCGGTAGGAGCGCGCCGCGAGGAGCAGCGAGCAGCCGGCGAAGAGCACCAGGCAGCGCGCCCCGATGCGGTCGAGGTCGATGTGCGCCGCGTCCAGGAGGAGCGGGCTGGCCACGACCACGGTCACCAGGATCGCCACGGAGGCGCCGGTGACGAGGCGGGACGCCCGGTGGACCAGCCGCTCCATCGCGTCGGCGGCCACGACGATGCGGCCTCGCTTCCCCCCGCGCTGGGTGTCGCGCGCCGACCACGCGGTGACGGCCAGCCGGTCGAGGTCGAGCAACGCCTCGTCGGGGACGTCGACGGCGAGCGACGGGGCGAACCGGGCAGCCATCATCGAGAGGAAGAGAAGGAGCGTCCACGCGATGCGGGCGTCCCAGCCCAGCATCGCGGTGAGCGAGCAGCACCCGAAGACCGTCAGTCCGCTGACGATCCACACCGTGCTGGCCTCCTCGGTGCCCACCGAGACCGCACGACCGATGCCGGCGACGACCGCCGCAGAGATCGCGGCGGCACCCAGGAGGGCGGGCAGGAGGTGCGCGCCCGGCTCGTAGAGCGCCGCGAAGGCGGCCGAGGCAGCGAAGGCGGGAGCGGCCGCAGCGCGTTGGCGGGTGTGCCGCCCGACCGGCAGGACGCCCACGAGTGCGCACGCCAGCAGCACGCCGACCGCGACGGTCCGCCACGTGTCCTCGCCCGCGCGAGCGGCGTACCACCCGGCGAGGACGGCGACGAGCGCGGCGATCGTCGCGATCATGGACGCGAGGGCGGGACTCTCGGGGGCGTTCTTGGCGGCCTCGCGGAACGTCTGCCTGCGGGGGCGGTGGACCCCGGAGGTCGCGACCAGCACGTCGCCGGACTGGATGCCGGACTCGCCCAGCGGTACGGCGGCGTTGAGGCGCTCGCCGAGGGCTGTCTGCAGCAGGGGGATCGCCGGGGCCTGCCCGGCCTCCGCAGCCTGCGTGGCGTACTCCCGCGCGACGTCGACGGAGGTGGCGCCCGCGGGCACGACGAGGTCGAGCACGCCGGCGGGGCCGTGCACGCTCACGACGATGGTCGCCCCCGCGGGGCTGGGCATCGCGACGTCCGACACGGATTCCCCCTTCGCGTGCATCGGGCGGGCGCTTCTCCGGTGGAGGGTAGTCGCATGGTGCGGCTGCGCGGGCGCGCACCTATCATCGTCGCGACTTCATCGGGCGAGGCAACGGGGGATGCGTGAGCACGACACTGCGGGGCGGCCAGCGGCTCGATGAACCGGAGATGCCCGGCGGGCAGATCGTGCTCCAGCCGCCGCCCGAGCTCCAGGAGGGCGAGGGCGCCGGCGGCGTGCTGATGAACGCCATCCCGATGCTCGGCAGCCTCGGCTCGATCGTGCTCGTGGCCACGATGGGCGGCAGCAACCGGAGCCGCAGCTTCCTCGCGGCCGGCATGTTCCTCTTCGCCACGCTCGGCTTCATCGTGGTGCAGATCGACCGGCAGCGGAAGCAGCGCGCCCAGCAGGTCACGGGCTCGCGCACCGAGTACCTCCGCTACCTCAGCAACATCCGCAAGGTCGCCCGCGAGGCCGCCGACCAGCAGCGGCGGGCGCTCAACTGGCACCACCCCGAGCCCGACGCGCTGCCCGCGCTCGCCGAGGACCGCACCCGGCTGTGGGAGCACACCGCCTCCGACGACAACTTCCTCCACGTCCGCTACGGCCTCTGCTCGCAGCCCCTGTCGCTGGAGCTGGTGCCGCCGGAGAGCGCACCGGTCGACCAGGTGGACCCCGCGGCGGCGTCCGCGCTGCACCGGCTGCTCGTCGTGCACCGCCTCCAGCCCAACCTGCCGGCGTCGATCGACCTGCGCGCCTTCGACCGGATCGAGCTGTGCGGCGACGCCGAGGAGGTCCGCTCGACCGCGCGGGCGATGATCTGCTCGGCCACGGCGTTCCAGAACCCCGACCAGCTGATCGTGGCGGTGCTGAGCTCGGAGCAGAACCTCACCCACTGGGACTGGGTCAAGTGGCTCCCCCACGCCCAGAGCACCCGCGAGGCGGACGCCGTCGGCCCGATGCGCATGGTCGCGACGTCGCTCGACGACCTCGGCAACCTGCTGCCGCCCGACCTCAGCGACCGCCCGCGCTTCGGCGCCGACGAGCGCCCGGCGACGCCGCACATCCTGCTGGTCATCGACGGCGGCCACCTGCCGCCCGGCAACCACATCGTGCCGCCCGACGGCCTGCACGGCGTGACGCTGCTCGACCTGCCCGCCCGCTGGGACGAGCTCGAGGACTCGACGCGCCTGCGCCTGGAGTTCGTCGACGGGCCGTCCGAGCTCGGCAAGCGACCGGTCCGGGCGCTGCGGCTGCGCGGCGAGCCGGTCAAGGCGCTGGCCGACCAGTGCGACCTCGCCACCGCGGAGGCGTACGCCCGTCGCATGGCGCCGCTGAAGACGGCGAGCGCGGAGTCGGCGTCGGCCGGCGGCACGGTCGACATCACCTCGACCACGCCCGACCACATGGACCTGCTCGGCCTCGGCGACATCTTCGCCTACGACCCGGCGACCGCCTGGCGCCCGCGCCCGGCGCGCGACCGGCTGCGCGTCCCGATCGGCATCGGCGACTCGGGGGGCCTGATCCACCTCGACATCAAGGAGTCCGCCCAGCAGGGCATGGGCCCGCACGGCCTGGTGATCGGCGCGACCGGATCCGGCAAGTCGGAGTTCCTGCGGACGCTGGTGCTCGGCCTGACGATGACCCACTCCTCGGAGCAGCTCAACCTCGTGCTGGTGGACTTCAAGGGTGGTGCGACGTTCGCCGGCATGGCCGGGATGCCGCACGTCTCGGCGGTCATCACCAACCTCGCCAACGAGCTCACCCTCGTCGACCGCATGCAGGACGCGCTGTCCGGTGAGATGACCCGCCGCCAGGAGCTGCTGCGCGACGCCGGCAACTACGCCTCGATCCGCGACTACGAGAAGGCGCGCGCCAACGGCGAGCCCCTCGAGCCGATGCCGTCGCTGTTCATCGTCGTCGACGAGTTCTCCGAGATGCTGTCGGCCAAGCCCGAGTTCATCGACCTCTTCGTCGCGATCGGACGCCTGGGCCGCTCGCTCGGCCTGCACCTGCTGCTCGCCTCACAGCGTCTGGAGGAGGGACGCCTGCGCGGCCTGGAGTCGCACCTCTCCTACCGCGTCGGCCTCCGCACCTTCTCCGCCGGCGAGTCGCGCGCGGTGCTCGGCGTGCCCGACGCCTACGAGCTGCCCGCCGTCCCCGGCCTGGGCTACCTCAAGCCCGACCAGTCGACGCTGCTGCGCTTCAAGGCGGCCTACGTCTCGGGGCCACCGTCGAGCCGCACCCGCGTCACCCGCGACGAGGGCGGCGCGATCCGCGGCATCCTGCCCTTCACGATCTCCGAGGTGCAGGCGCTCGACACCACGACCGAGGAGACCCCCGAGGTCCCCACCCCGCAGCCGCAGCAGCAGGGCGAGCAGCCGTCGCTGCTCG
>CAZDAO010000424.1:0-3843 GCA_964503015.1 uncultured Nocardioides sp.
GCAGGGGGTGTGCGAGCTGCTACTCGATGAGGCGGACCGGCTCGCCGACGATGCGCGCGGTCCACGTCGTCGCATCGGTCACCTGCCCGGAGCCGAAACTCACGCGCACGCGGAACCAGCACCCACCCTGGCTCGCGACGTTGCAGCTGTAGGCGCTGGGGATCGGGACCCGGATCTCCTGGTACTTGCCGTTGTAGCCGCTCGGCGTGATGCCGGTGATCTTGCAGTCGCTGATCGGACCGTTGGTGACGCCGCTCGCCCGGCAGTCCTGCATGTACGTCGGGAGGTTGACGGAGTCGACCGGCTTGAGCACCTGGACCGAGCCGCTGCTCGAGCCCTCACCGACGTCGAAGAAGCTGATGACGAGGGTCTTGCTGGCCGCGGCGGGAGGCACGCGCACGAGGTTGAACTCGGTGGTCGCGGAGTCGGAGTTGGCGAAGATGCGCATCTTCTCGTAGGCCGCGACGGAGATGCCGCCGGCCGGGGCCGAGGTGACGGCGCGCAGCCCGAAGTTGTTCGTGCCCGTGCCCCGGACGCTGGTGTTGTCACCCGTCTGCGAGTAGACCAGGCCGTTGCCGGCGTAGCCGCCGTTGCCGTCGGGCGTGCCGCCGAGGGGGACGTTGTTGCGCACCTGCAGGTAGTAGTCGCCCGCCTGGGTCGGGGTGAAGGTGCACAGGTCGACCCACTGGTGGAACACGGCGGCCAGGCTCGCGTTGTAGTCGCCGTCGCCCTCCTTGAGTGCCTCGAGGGAGACCTGGTTGGCGTTGTAGCCGGGGTACTGCCGCACACAGCCCGGCTCCGGCACGCCCTGCCACGGCACGAGGGTGTCGACCGGCCGGCGGAGCGCGAACGACGTGATGCCGGCGTTCTCGCTGCCGGAGTACAGGCTGGTGTTGGGGTCGTCACCGGTGCAGAAGCCGTTGGGCCTGCTGGTGGTGGCGTAACCGCCCCAGGTCGTGCCGGTCCGCCAGTAGCGCTGGCGCGCGTCGTCGACCCGCGGGTTCCAGTCGCCTCCCCAGCCGCTGGGGGGCGAGGTTGTGCTGCCGGGGTTGTTGTAGGGCTCGTTGTTGCAGCGAGAGCTGGTGGAGACGTAGGCCGGGTCGTACATCTGGAGCCGCACGGGGTGCCCGATCCCGCTGGCGGCGACGCGGACGAGGTAGAAGAAGCCCTTGGGGTCGAACTCGTCGTTCTTGCCACTCGTGCAGTTGTCCTCGCCGCCGCCGCAGTAGCGGGTCTCGAACTCGGCACCCTGGTTCTTGTCCACGTCGGGTCCGGCCATGGCGCCCCAGAACTGCGGGACGCGCGGGCAGATGGCCGGCGAGGGCACCTTGATCGCGGTGCCGGCCGGGCCGTTGCTGGAGCTGCCGTCGGGCTCGTTGCCGAAGGCGTTGCACGGGCTGCCCATCGGCGCCGGCCCATTGAAGTCCGCGGTCGCGGAGCGACTCATCGTCGAGGTCGGGATCCCGAAGGTGCGCGCGAAGGCGTTCTCGACCGTCGAGGAGACCGTGACCTTGAGCTGGGTGGGCTTCTCGCCGACCGACACGGCGACGGCGGTGGTGCCGGAGTTGGGGAAGCCGTTGTCCTCGGCGACCTCGATGGCCCGCGCGCGGGCGGAGGCGAAGTCGTCGGGCATGTACGTCACACCGGCGGTCGCCGCGGCGTCGGCGGCCGCCTGCACCCGCTGCAGCTCGACGTAGAGCCGCGCGACGTCGACGCCCACGGCACCCAGGGGCAGGGCGATGAAGGAGAAGAACATCGCGACGATCACCGCGGTCGCGCCGATCTCGTCGCGCAGCCGCTTCGTGCGGTGGAGGAGCTTCACGTCGGTCGTCCGATCAGTTGTGCGCGTTGGGGGTGCCGGGCTTGCAGGTGTCCTGCGTGAGGGGCTCGAACTTCATGACCGTCCGCTCGGTCATCACCTTGTTGCCGCCCATCAGTCCGCCCATCAGGCCGGACATCCAGTTGTGGTTCGCCCGCAGGGCGACCCCCACGGAGTCGGACTGGTTGACGCACGCGTTGACCGAGGCCGAGGCCCAGGAACCGCTGGCGTAGCGGAACTTGTTCAGGGCGTCGTCCCAGACGTACTTCACGCAGTCCGCCGGGCAGCTCGAGGGGATCGTCGTCCCGGATCCGGGGAACCCCGCGGAGTTCGCCTTGTAGATCATCACCCACTGGATGTCGTCGGAGTTCATGGCCATGCCGGCGGTCTGCATGGTGTCGGCCGCGGCCTGGGCGAACTTCGGCGCCGTGGCTGGGCTGCAGGACGGAGCGGCCGGGGTGCACTCGCCCGGACCGGCGTCGGCCGACGCGGACGCCGTGCGCGCGCCCGCGCGCACGCTGCTGCTCATCGACACGTAGTCCTTCATGTACATCCCGAGCTCGACGGTGCCGAGGAGGAAGGTGAGCAGGAGCGGCACCACCAGTGCGAACTCGACGGCGGATGCGCCCCGCTCGTCACGTCGCCTGCGGAATGTGCTCATCGACTGCTCCCTCGTTGACCCTCCCCGGACGACCCACGCCCGAGCGGGATCCAGTGTGCGTCCGTGAGAGCACGGCGGTCCCGACGTTGACGCACGCTAGTGACAGCAGACCAAGGATGCCTCAGCCCAGCGGACGGACTTAATAGCCCGAAATGACCATGTGCGGACTAGGCACGGTGGCGCTGTCGAGCGAGCCTGGACTGGACCAGGTCGGCGAATGGAGCCGCGTTGGCGGGCGAGACGTCGAGGTAGAGACCGGGCTCGATGAGCTCGAGCTCGCTCACCACCCAGTCGTCCTCCCACCACAGCAGGTCGACGCGGAGGTAGTCCATCGAGCGGCCGAAGCGCACTCCCATGGCGGCGTGTGCGCGCATGACCAGGTCGGCGACGTCGCCGGTCGCGACGGCGCGCACGCTGCCGCCGTGCTCCTCGTTGACACGTACGTCGCCGGGGCCGGGTCGCTTGTCGAAGCGCTGGGTGAGGCGTCCGTCGAGGACGTGGACCGACACCTCCCCGACCGTGTGGACCGACTCCACGAGCGGCTGCACGACGACCGCGCCACGCTCGACGTGGACGCCCGCCTGGTCCTCGTCGAGGCCAGCCTCGAGGATGACCAGGCCCTCGCCGCCAGCACCGACCGAGGGCTTGACCACGGCCGTGCCGAGGCCGTCGACGGCGGCGACGAGCTGGGTGGCGCTGGTGACCCACGCCGTCGGCACCGTCGGCAGCCCGTCGAGGTCGAGCAGGTAGCGCTTGTCGTGGTTCCACTCGAAGACGTCGGCGCCGTTGAGGAGGCGGGCCTGGTCGAGCGAGCGCGCCCACCGGAGGAACTCGGCGTGCCGGTCGACGTAGTCCCACGTGGACCGCACCGCCACCAGGTCGGCGGCCGCCCAGTCGACGACCGGGTCGTCCCAGCGCACCCAGGAGGCGTCGATGCCGCGGGCGGCGAGCTCGGCGTCGAGCGCGGCGGCACCCGGCTCGCCGTCGGGCAGGTCCGCGCTGGTGGCGAGCAGGACACTCATGCCGGGTCGGCGGGCGGCTCGGAGGAACCGTAGAAGTGGCCGGCGACACGCTCCTTGTTGGTGCCCTCGCGGTTGTCGCCCTTCTCGATGATCACGAGGTTGTGGTAGCAGTGCACGGCCCGGACCCACTGGTCGGTGTAGGTCGGCTCGTAGCCGTCGACGAGGAACTCCTCGTGGTTGAGGCCGTCGACGAGGTCCTTCACGAGGTCCATCGAGGTGCCGGGCGCACGTGGGTCGAGCTGGCCGCCCCAGGCGGGCCAGTAGGAGGTCTGGGTGTCCTCGATGCAGTAGATCGCGCCGTCCGGCAGCAGCGGGAAGAGGATCCGGAAGGACTCGCGCAC
>CAZDAO010000425.1:0-3843 GCA_964503015.1 uncultured Nocardioides sp.
GGGCGGGTGCGGGCGAGCACCGCGCCGGCCCTCGGGTCGAGGGCGAGGTACGGCAAGGGCAGCCCGGGTCGCAGCGCGCGGCTGGTGGGCGCCTCCTGCATGACGACGTACGTCTCACCCTCCCTGGACTCGTGGACGAGGTCGCCGAGGTAGGCCCCGATGCCGGCGTCCACCACCATGAGCGGCCTGCGCCACAGGACGGCGCCGTCCTCGCGGTCGAGCGCGACGACGTCGATCTCGTCGCCCCGCGCCGCGACCGCGGCGACCACGACGTCACCCGCGGCGACGGGCGCCTGCAGGACGTCGAGGCGCGTCGACCAGACCGGAGTCGCGGTCGTCGGTGCCGCGTCGAGCACCGTTGCAGGCGCGGTGGCGGATGTCCCACCCACCGGCTCCGGCGTGGCACCACCGCGATCGGTGGTGCCACCGGAGCAGCCCGACAGCAGGACGAGCACGACCAGGATCCCGAGAGCTCTCACCCTTCGACGCTAGGGATGCCAGCCGCCCGGCACAGCCCCCGAGGAGCAATCTGTGGATGACCGCGCCGGGGCCCAGCCCCGAGCCGCTACGCCTGGCTCGCGACCCGCTCCCGACGGCGCCCGCCGACCGCCCCGGCGCGCACGTAGACCACCGTCGTCACGACGTTGAGCACGACGGCCGTCGCGACGTACATCGCGAGATTCAGCCCCGGCACGACATCCGCCGGAAGGGTGTAGGCCATCACCACTCGCGCGACCGCGTCCACCAGCGTGCCCGCGGCCCAGAGCATGCTCGACGTACGCCACATCCGCCGGAACCACTCGTCCTCCTGCCAGCGACGTTCCCAGTCACCCACCCAGCCGAGCCGTCCCTCGATGATCGGCTTGGCGAACTGGTAGGCCAGCGGCCGGTCAGCCCACCGGAGGCTGGCGAGGAACCAGAAGCCGACGCCACTGGTGACCAGCGCATCCTTGGCGAGGAGGAACCGCTCGTCGCCGGGCAGCAGCGCGATCGCGAAGCTGGCGAACAGCAGCACCGTGAAGAACGCCTCCAGCCCGCTCGGCCGGGTGCCGCGCAGCAGTGAGACGCACGCGGGGATGAGCGACAGCACCGCGCCGACGACGAGCGCGGCGTAGACGCTGACGCCGAGGTGGCGCATCAGGTAGTAGAGCGCGGTGGACCCGACGATCCCGACGACCGGCCGCAGGAGCGTCACGTGTCGGACCTCGTGGCGCGGTCGAACAGCTCGACCAGCTCTCGTGCGTACGCCGCGCAATCGAGGTCGGGATCGGCCTGGAGCTGGAACGGCACGGTCTCGACGGCTCGCTGGATCGTCGTCGCCATGACGTGCAGGTCGAAGTCACGCATCTCGCCCCGCTCCTGGCCGTCTCGCAGGATCCGCTCGAGGTGGCTCACGTCGCTCGGCGTGGGCTTGCCCTCGCTCCAGGCTCCGGACATCACCACCTGCAGCAGCGCGGCCATCGGCGCGCCGTGGGTGTCGGCGTGCTCGACGACTCCCTCGATGTAGGCACCGAGCTGGCCCCGCGCCGTCCCCTCGGCCATCACCCTCGCCCCGACGTGCGCGCCGATCCCAGCGACCACGTGCTCCACGAGCGCCGACACCAGCTCGTGCTTGCCGGCGAAGTGATAGCTGATGAGGCGCGTGCTCGAGAGGCCCGCCTGCTCGGCGATCCGCTTGAACGACGCGGCGCTGAAGCCCTCTGCGGCGATCACCTCGATCGTCGCATCGAGGATCTGGGCGCGGCGGGCGGTCGACGCGACCGACCGCGCTATTACCTGCATGAGTAAAGAGTACGTCGGCCGAGTAAGGCGTGCTACCTCAGTGGTCGAAGCTCCTGGGTCCGCCCGCCGATGTTCGTCTCCACCTCTGGATCGATGGCGTTGAGCACCTCCCACGCCGTGGACGACCAGTCCGCTGCGTGGAGTCGGGCTCGCTCCAGGTGCGCTCTGAGCAGGGCGTCGCCCCCACGCTTCGCGAACACGTCGACGACACGAGCGCCGGGCGCCTGAGCCAACGCCTCCTTCGCGGCCAGGAGCACACGGGCGGCGACGAGCTGACGCACGTGCTGCGCGACCTCGGTCTTCGTGAGCTTCTTGAGGGTCGAGTGGCCCTTCGGCGTGACTCCCGGCTGGTGGGTAGGGATCGCATCTGGGCCGGGGACCTGAAGGTCAAGGCGAAGATGTCCGGTCCCGTCCGACGTGACCGCCACATCAAGTCCACGCTGCTCCAAGACGTCGCTGACCACGACGACCATGGCATCCGACTGGCCGGACTCCAGGGCGGTCCACGTCCGGTCCGCCGCGTCCCGTCGTTCCGCCCGATCTCGCAGACCGTCGGTCAGCAGACGCAGTGCATGCTGCTCCGCTTCCGCCCTGGCCCGGGCCCTGGCCTGATCGCGAGCAGCACGGTCGAAGCGTGCGACGCCCTTCAGCAGTCGACGCTCCGCGTCGCGGAGGAGCACACCGAACATCGGAACCGGGTCGGCCGGCACAGCACCCGGATGCGTGGCCTCCGGGAACCGCACGCGGTGCATTCGCGCGAGCTCGTGCCACGCGTCTGCCAGCTCCTGCACCTGCCTCGCCTTCTCGGCCTGGGCCGGCGTCAGGCCGCTGGCCGAGCTCGAGCTGGGGCGGCGTCGCTCAGGTGTAACAAGCCCCGAGTACAGCGTGAACGGGCCGGCGCCCGTCGAGACACCCGTGCGGCCACCACCCACGTGCATGCGAGCCGCCCGCGGGCCGACGTGAGCACGCATCCCTCGAGGAGACAGCGAGAGCCGGACTCCCGGAGCCACCTTGACGCTGCCGAAGAGCCCCATCAGGTCTCGCAGACGACGCCGTCACCGTCGCGGTCGTCGTACCAGGCGTACTCGGGGTCCTGCCCCTGGTAGTACGGGCCGTACCCCGCGTCGTTGGCCTCGTAGCAGTAGGAGAAGCGCGGGTCGGTCGACGGCTGGCTCGATGCGAGCGGCGCAATCGACGATGAGGCGCTGGCCGCTTCGCGCTCCGCTGCTGCGACCGCGGCCGCCGCCTTCTTCTGCTCCTCGCGGCGGGCCTTCGCGACGGCGGCCTTCACCGCCTTCTTCTGTGCACGAGCGGCTACCTTGGCCGCTTGCTCGGACTCCGCCGCAGCATCCTCGCGCAGGTCCCGCAGGTCGTCGCTGAGGTCTTCCTGGGCAGCCAGGGCCTCGTCCAGCTCAGCCTGGACGTCAGCGACCTCGGAGGAGTCGTCGGTCGCCGTCGGCGGCGCGTCGGGCTCCGAGTCGCTTCCGCCCGCCATCCCGATGAGAAGTCCGGCGACTCCGGCAGCGACGCCGACCTTCGTGCGCGACCAGAACGGCTTGGACCCGGCCGGGTAGTAGCCCGGGTATTGCTCCAGCTTCGGCTCGCTCATGCCTTCTCGCAGGCGATGCCGTCCTTGTCGCGGTCCAGGCCGGCGTTGGCCCGCATCGCGGTGTTGTAGAGCGCCGTGTCGCGACGGAAGTTCGTGACCGGCGTGCCCGACGTCTTGTCCCGCGCATTCGCGCGACCGACTCCATGCGGAAGGCGTTTGTTGACGACAGTGCAGTTCTGCCACTTGGCGGGTACGGCGGCCTCGGCCGGGACGGCGAGGACAAGCATGGGTGCGGTCATGACGGTGCAGGCGATGGCACCTGCGAGCTTCTTGTGCATGTGAGCTTCCCCCTCTCGAGCACTGTCAGCATGCGCCCGGCGCACCGTCGTTGTCCTGCGAACCCCGCAACACGCTTCTCGGTGCCGCCGGCGGACTCGAGTGGACGAGTGGCTACTGACGGGTGAGCCGGGATGGGGCACGCTTGTGAGCGTGACCGTCCTGCCGCAGAGCCG
>CAZDAO010000426.1:0-1175 GCA_964503015.1 uncultured Nocardioides sp.
GGTCCAGCGCCGTCGACGGCGGCATCGTGCTCAGCCTCGAGCGGATGCGCGCGATCGAGGTCGACACCGACTGCCAGGTGGCGGTGGTCGAGCCGGGCGCCTTCAACGCCGAGGTGAAGGCCGCCGCCCGCGAGCACGGACTCTGGTACCCGCCCGACCCGTCGTCGTACGAGATCTGCTCCATCGGCGGCAACGTCGCCACCAACGCGGGCGGGCTGTGCTGCGTCAAGTACGGCGTGACCACCGACTACGTCCTCGGGCTCGACGTGGTGCTGGCCGACGGCACGCTGATCACCCTCGGCGGCAAGCGGATCAAGGACGTCGCCGGGCTGTCGCTGCTCAAGCTGTTCGTGGGGTCCGAGGGGACGCTCGGCATCGTCACGCGCGCGATCCTCCGGCTGGTGCCGCTGCCCCTGCCGCCGGCCACGCTGGTGGCGTCGTTCCCCACCGTGGCGGAGGCGGCCCGGGCCGTGGTGTCCGTACGCCGCACGATGCGGCCCTCGATGATGGAGCTGATGGACCAGGCGTCCATCAACGCGGTCGAGGACCACTCCCCCCGGGGCCTCGACCGGTCTGCGGGCGCGCTGCTCGTGGTGCAGTCCGACGCCCCGGGGGAGGCCCGCGTCGCCGAGATCACGACCGTCGAGGCGGCCTGCGAGGCCGCCGGAGCGACCGAGGTCGTCGTGACCGACGACGCGGCCGAGGGGGAGATGTTCGTCGAGGCCAGGCGCGCGGCGTTCCCGGCGGTCGAGGCCCGCGGCGCGCTGCTGCTGGAGGACGTGGGTGCGCCAGTGCCGCTGCTGCCCGATCTCCTCGCAGCCGTCGCGGAGATCGCCGCGCGCCACGACGTCGAGATCCCCACCGTCGCCCATGCGGGTGACGGCAACACCCATCCGATCATCGTCTACGACGCCGCCGACCCGGACTCCGAACGACGTGCCCGGGCCGCCTTCGACGACATCCTCCACGCGGCGATCCGCCTCGGCGGCACCATCACCGGCGAGCACGGCGTCGGGCGTACCAAGAAGGCGGCGCTGCCCGACCAGCTCGGCGAGGACGTGATGGCGTTGAGCTGGCGCATCAAGGATGCGCTGGATCCGGCGGGCATCCTCAACCCGGGCGCGGTGCTGTGACCGGACGCTGACCGGGCACGTGTTCCCGTGGCGGACGGGGAG
>CAZDAO010000426.1:1275-3838 GCA_964503015.1 uncultured Nocardioides sp.
CGCGGTGCTGTGACCGGACGCTGACCGGGCACGTGTTCCCGTGGCGGACGGGGAGAAAGTGCCCGCTCGGCACGGCGGACGGGGAGGAAGTGCCCGCTCGCGTTCGTTACGGTCGGAGCATGATCCGCGAGCGCCACCTCTTCGGTCCCGGTCCGTCCAACCCCTATCCGGAGGCCACCCGCGCCTTGGCCGAGCCGCTGCTCGGCCACCTCGACCCGGAGTTCCTCCGGACCATGGACGAGACCTGCGAGATGCTCCGCACGGCCTGGGGCACGTCCAACGCGCGGACGCTGCCGCTCAGCGCGACCGGTTCGGCCGGCATGGAGGCGGCCTTCGTCAACACCGTCCACCCCGGCGACGTGGTCGTCGTCGCGGTCAACGGGCTGTTCGGTCAGCGGATGACCGACGTCGCCGCCCGCTGCGGGGCCGAGGTGGTCGCGGTCGAGCACGAGTGGGGCCAGCCGGTGGACGTCGACCGGGTCCTCTCGGCGCACCCCTCGCCGGCGATCATCGCCGCGGTCCACGCCGAGACCTCGACCGGCGTCCGTTCCGACATCGCCGCGCTCGGCGCCGGGAAGGGGGACGCCCTGCTGCTGGTCGACGCGGTCACCTCGATCGCCGGCATCGAGCTGCGCGCCGACGACTGGGCCATCGACCTCGGTTACGCCGGCACCCAGAAGTGCCTCGGCGTCGCACCCGGCCTGGCGCCGTTCACGATCAACGACCGCGCCTTCGAGCGCCGGGTCGAGAAGCCGCGCTCGTGGTACCTCGACCTCGGCATGCTGGGCGGCTACGTGGGCGAGGCAGGCCTGAAGGACGGTGGCAAGGGCCAGCGGACCTACCACCACACCGCGCCGACGGCGATGGTCGCCAGCCTCCACGCCGGGCTCACCCGGATCCTCGAGGAAGGCCTCGAGGCCGTCTGGGCGCGCCACCAGGCCGCCGGCGACGCGCTGCAGGCAGGCCTGGAGGAGATGGGCCTCGAGCTGTTCGCCGCCGAGGGCCACCGGTTGCCCGAGCTGACCACCGTCAAGGTCCCCGACGGTGTCGACTCCGCCGCCGTCCGCTCGGAGCTTCTGGACAGGTACGGCATCGAGATCGGGGCGGGCGCGGGACCGTACGCCGCCAGCGTGTGGCGGATCGGACTCATGGGCCGCAACGCCCGACCCGACGCCGTGCTGCTGGTGCTGGAGGCCCTGAAGGACGTCCTGGGGCGCTGAGGCGCGAGCGGTCAGCCCAGCCGCTCGACGGCCAGGGCGCCCAGGGCCAGGAGGTCGTCCTGCGGCGGGCGGACCTCGGTGAAGCTCACGTCGAGCACCGAGACGGTGCGTCCGACACGCGTGGCCAGCACCCGGCGCCAGGTGGTGCTGCCGCCCTGCGCCCAACCGACGAGCATGCCCGACGACTCGTCGCCGACCCGCGGCGGGAACCAGGCGCGGTTCTTGAGGACGACCCGGCCGCCCTCGCCGTCGTCGGTGCGCACGTCGCCGACGCAGCGCCTGCTGAAGAACCGGTAGCGCTGGACCAGCTCCCGGGCGGCCCGCCGCGACGCGAACCGGACGACGTTCTGGTCGACCAGCGCCACGGAACGACGGCGGCTCGCGGGGGAGACGCTGCCGAGGATCCGGCTCGTGCCCCGCACCACCTGTTCCTGGTCGTCGCACCCGCGTGGCGCGAAGAGGGGGGAGCGCATCACGATCCGGATCGGGTCGTCCATGTCGGGGTAGACGGTGGCGTAGTCGGCGAGCGTCAGCAGGTCTGCGCGGCCGACCGGCGCGCGAGCCGCCGTCGCCGGGGCCAGCAGGCCGAGCAGGACCACCACGAGCGTCGCCAGCGAGATCGTCGTCCTCCGCATGGCGACAGCATGGCGGCGAGGCACGCGAGTGTGCAACGGGTGCGGCGCCGCCCGGTGTCGTAGGGTGAGCGGCGCTGAGCTTCCCCAGTGATCAGTGCCCAATCCTGACGGCGAGGAGCCCGCGTTGTACCTGAAGAGCCTGACCCTCAAGGGGTTCAAGTCCTTCGCGTCCTCGACGACCATGCAGCTCGAGCCGGGCATCACCTGCATCGTCGGGCCCAACGGCTCCGGCAAGTCCAACGTCGTCGACGCCCTCGCGTGGGTCATGGGCGAGCAGGGCGCGAAGAGCCTGCGCGGCGGCAAGATGGAGGACGTCATCTTCGCCGGCACCTCCGGGCGCCCGCCGCTGGGCCGCGCCGAGGTGCAGCTGACCATCGACAACTCCGACGGAGCCCTGCCGATCGACTACGCCGAGGTCACGATCAGCCGGACGATGTTCCGCAACGGCGGCTCGGAGTACGCCATCAACGGCAACGGCTGCCGCCTGCTCGACGTCCAGGAGCTGCTCAGCGACTCCGGCATCGGCCGCGAGATGCACGTGATCGTCGGGCAGGGCCAGCTCGACTCGATCCTCCACGCGACCCCCGAGGACCGCCGCGGGTTCATCGAGGAGGCGGCGGGTGTCCTCAAGCACCGCAAGCGCAAGGAGAAGGCGCTCCGCAAGCTCGACGCCACCGACGGCAACCTGACCCGCCTCGCCGACCTGCT
>CAZDAO010000427.1:0-3835 GCA_964503015.1 uncultured Nocardioides sp.
GTAGTCGACGTGGTCGCCGTGCGGGACCGCCGGGTGCCCGCAGGACTCCCCGTGCTCGTGCGGGTGCTGGTCGGTGGAGCGGTGCGGGGTGGCGGTGACCTCGGGGAAGGGTGTCATCAACCGGGTGCGGTGCCGCAGCCACACGCCGAGCGGCCAGGTGGCGGTGAACATGGCCAGCGCGAGCAGCACGATCGTGGGTCCCGGCGCCACGTTGACCCGGAACGACAGCGCCGCGCTGAGCACGAGACCGCCCACGGCGGCCACGGCGCCGACCAGCATCGCGCCGAGGAGGGTCGTCCGGAACGAGCGGGCGACCTGCTGCGACGTGGCGACCGGCACGACCATCAGCGCGGAGACGAGCAGCAGCCCGACCGTGCGCATCGCCACGGTGATGCTGACGGCCGCGAGGACGGCGATGAGCAGGTTGTACGCGCGCACCCGCAACCCCGCGACGCGGGCGAAGTCGGGGTCGCTCGCGACCGCGAACAGCTGCGGGGACAGGCCGAGGGCAGTGACCAGCACGACGACGCTGAGCGCGATGGTCGACCACACGTCCGCGAGCGAGATCGCGTTGAGCGAGCCGAAGAGGAACGCCTGCAGCGTGGCGGCGCCCTCGCCGGCGATGCCGGTGATCAGCAGGCCGCCGGCCAGCCCGCCGTAGAACAGCAGGGCGAGTGCGACGTCGCCGTTGGTGTGACCGCGCTCGCGGATCAGCTCCATCAGCACCGCCCCGAGCACGGCGACGAGCACCGCGGTCCACGTGGGGGAGGTGCCGGTCAGCAGGCCGAGGGCCACGCCTGTGACGGCCACATGGCCGATGCCGTCGCCGAGCAGGGCGAGCCGGCGCTGCACGAGGAACGTGCCGATCGCCGGCGCGGCGAGGCCGGTGAGCAGCGCCGCGATCAGGGCGCGCTGCATGAACTCGTACGAGAAGAGCTCGAGGAAGCTGCTCATCTGGTCCTCCGCTCGAAGTCCAGGGGAGAAGCGACGTGGGGGACGTGGTCGTGGCCGCCCGGCCCGTCGTGCGCGTGGTCGTGCGCGTGGTGGGTGTGCGAGGCGACCTCCTGCGTGAGCGGCGGGCCGTCGTAGGCCACCCGGCCGTCGCGCATCACCACCGACCGGTCGATCAGCGGCATCATCGGCCCGATCTCGTGGGCCACCAGCAGGATCGTCGCGCCGCGGGCCTTGAGGCGGGCGAGAGCGTCGGCCAGCGCCTGCTGGTTCGGCAGGTCGACGCCCGCGGTCGGCTCGTCGAGCACCAGCAGGTCGGGCTCACCGGCCAGGGCCCGGGCGATGAGGACCCGCTGCTGCTGGCCGCCGGAGAGCTGGGAGACGCCGTACGACGCCCGGTCGGCGAGGCCGACCACCTCCAGCGCGGACTGCACCGCGGCCCGGTCGGCCGCGCGCGAGGGACGCAGGAGCGGGCGTCGCCCGATCCGTCCGGACGCCACGACCTCGCGCACCGTCGCGGGGACACCGCCCGAGGCGGACGAACGCTGCGGCACGAACCCGAGCCGCGCCCAGTCGCGGAACTCCTCGATGGGCGTGCCGAACAGGCGCACGCTGCCGCGCGCGTGGGGGAGCAGTCCGGTCACGGCGCGCACGAGCGTGGACTTGCCGGAGCCGTTGGGGCCGAGCAGGGTCACCACGTCGCCGCTGCGCACGGTCAGGTCGACGTCGCGCAGGATCGGCCTGCCGCCGATCGAGACGGAGACGCGGTCGAGGACGACGGGGTGCGCCGGGTCGGCGGGGTTCACGAGCACCCGTTGGCGCGCTGCAGTGCGGTGAGGTTCTCGCGCATGAGGGAAAGGTAGTCCTCTCCGGACGTGTCGTCCGACAGCCCCTCGATGGGGTCGAGCACCGCGCTGGTCACGCCCATGTCGTCGGCGAGCGTCTGCGCCATCTTCGGGCTGACCAGCCGCTCGGAGAACACCGTCGTCACGCCGTCCTCGGTGATCAGCTCCTGGAGGTGTGCCAGGTCGGCGGCGGTCGGCTCCGCGTCGGGCGACAGGCCCGCGATGGGCTCGAAGTCGAGGCCGTAGCGCGCGAGGTAGCCGAACGCCTGGTGGCTCACGACGGTGGCGGTGCGCTCGCAGGTGGCGAGGCCGGTCGTGTAGTCCTCGTCGACCGCCTCGAGGTCGGCGCGCAGGTCGGCGGCGTTCTCCTCGTAGGTCGCGGCGCCGTCGGGGTCGACCTCGCCGAGCTGTTCGGCCACGGCGTTGGCGAAGTCCGCCACCAGCAGCGGGTCCAGCCAGAAGTGCGGGTCGAGGTCGCCGTGGTCGTGCTCCTCGCCGCTCTCGGCCTCCGCGCCCTCCTCGCCCTCGTGCTCGTGGTCGTGCCCGTCGGCGGTGGCCGGCAGCAGGTCGACGACCGCGGCCGCGTCGACGACCGCGGCGTCCGTCCCCTCGGCGGCCGCGTCGACCGCGGGCTGGAAGCCCTCCTCGAGCACGACGAGGTCGGCCTGCTCGAGCGCGGCCGTCTGGGCGATGCTGAGGTCGAGGTCGTGCGGCTCCTGGCCCGGCTGGGTCAGGTTCTCCACCGTCCACGCGTCGCCCGCCACCCGCTCCGTCACCCAGGCCAGCGGGTAGAACGACGCGACCGCCCGGCGACCATTTCCGGACGAGTCGTCACCCAGGGCCGCGCACCCGGCAAGGAGGACGGAGGCGGCCACGAGGCCGGCAGTGACGGGCACGGAGCGGATGACGGACGACATGAGAACGATTCTCACGCTAGTTGAGAACGATTGTCAAACCACCGCCCTCTACCACCGCCTAGGCTGGCCCCGTGCTCGTCGTCACCCGCCTCCGCGCGCCCTCGCCCGACCCGGCCGAGGGGAGCGAGCTGCGCGCCGGGCTCCTGCACGCGCTCGGGATCCTCGCGGACAAGCCCGGGTACGTCGGCGGGGAGGTGGGCCGCAACGTCGACGACCCGTCGCTGTGGGTGCTCACCACCCGCTGGGAGAACGTCGGGTCCTACCGGCGCGCGCTCGGGTCGTACGAGGGAAAGATGCACATCCAGCCGCTGATGGTCCACGCCCTCGACGAGCCCAGCGCGTACGAGGTCGTCGAGGAGGGGACCGACCTCAACGAGGCGCAGCCCCGGTCGCTAGGCTGAGCGCTCGCCCCGCTTGATGAAAGCACCGCCGAGCCGGCAGCCAGCCGGCCCGACCCGAAGGAAAACTCCACCGTGGCCAAGCCCGCTCCGACCGCCCTGGACAACGTCGTCTCCCTCGCCAAGCGCAGGGGCTTCGTCTACCCCTGCGGTGAGATCTACGGCGGCACCAAGTCGGCCTGGGACTACGGCCCGCTCGGCGTGGAGCTCAAGGAGAACATCAAGCGCCAGTGGTGGAAGGCCATGGTCACCCGTCGCGACGACGTGGTCGGCCTGGACTCCTCGGTCATCCTGCCGACCCGCACGTGGGAGGCCAGCGGCCACCTGAGCACCTTCAGCGACCCGCTCGTGGAGTGCCAGTCGTGCCACAAGCGGTTCCGCGAGGACCACCTCCAGGAGGACCACGCCGCCAAGAAGGGCATCGACGACCCCGACACGGTCGACATCAACGAGTCGGTCGCCTGCCCCAACTGCGGCACCCGCAACGCCTGGACCGAGCCGCGCAACTTCAACATGATGCTCAAGACCTACCTCGGCGTGATCGAGGACGAGTCGGGCCTGCACTACCTCCGCCCGGAGACCGCCCAGGGCATCTTCGTCAACTTCGCCAACGTGGTGACCTCCAGCCGCCAGAAGCCGCCGTTCGGCATCGCCCAGATCGGCAAGAGCTTCCGCAACGAGATCACGCCCGGCAACTTCATCTTCCGCACCCGCGAGTTCGAGC
>CAZDAO010000428.1:0-1642 GCA_964503015.1 uncultured Nocardioides sp.
CCGTCTGGTGGCTCGACGACGCCGCCGCCCCCCAGCGCTGACCGGGCGCTTCCTCCCCGTCCTGGACGGTGACCGGGCGCTTCCTCCCCGTCCTGGACGGTGAGCGGGCGCTTCCTCCCCGTCCTGGACGGTGACCGGGCACTTCCTCCCCGTCCCGTCAGCGCGAGAGGTCGATGTACGTCGGTCGGCGGAGGGCTTGACCCGCCTGGGCCGTCAGGAAACCCTTCCGCAGCCGGTCCGCCGCCGTGAGCTCGCGTCCGTAGACGTGCTCGTTGGTGAAGACATCGATCAGCCAGCCGCGCTGTGCCTCGAGCCACGCGATGCGGGCTTCGTCGTGTTCCTCGGCGTCCTCACCATGGAACTCCTCGCCGAAGTACTCGCCGCCGTAGCGCACCTCGGGATCGCCGACGTCGATGCGGTACTTGGGCGTGCCGTCGTCATCGTAGACCCAGATCTGCGTCTCGGGCGTGCCGATGTCCGCGTCGAGCCAGTGCAGGCGCAGGGCGCTCTCCGGCTGTGACTCCGCCTTCCTGTCGCCCAGCGGCGCGAGGGTGCGCAGCTGCACCACACCACGAAAGCCCTTGAAACGGTCGATCTCGGCCAGCAGCTCGGCGTGGTCGAGCCCTGCCCTCAGGAGTCCGTCGATGGCGCCCAGCGCGTCGAAGCGCCACAGGAGCCGCCCGAGGTCGCACGCCGTCCGGAGCTTCGTCGTCACACGGAGCCCGTCGAGCACGGTCAGGTCTGCCTCCGTGAAGTCCCTGATGCCGCTGCCGATGCCGGCACGCCTCATGCGGCTCGCCTGACTGCTGACGACGTCGAGCTGCGGCATGCGGTGGATCGCCGACCGCGGCAGGGCGTCGACGCCGTGGAGCCACGCCGCGGTGCGGTCGACGACGATCGCGTGGCCAGGCACCACCAGCTTGAGGGCGGCCACGCGCAACCTCAGCGAGTCGTCGACCTGGGCCGCGACGAAGACCCCCCGCAGCAGGGGCCTGATGAGCCCGCGCTCCACCAGCCTGCCGCGCAGGCTCGCTCGCACGCCGAGGCTCTCGGCCTCGCGTGCGGTGAAGGGTCTGTCGATGGGCAGGGGCGCATCGGCACCGAGTACGACGGCGTCGCGTGCCCAGGTCGGCATGACATGCATGCGACCACCGTGCCGCGTACGGGTCGATTCCCGCGTGCGTCATCCACAGGCGGCGGGGCCGAAGGGGCCCGCTCACCGCGCAGGACGGGGAGGAAGTGCCCGGTCACCGCCCGGGACGGGGAGGAAGTGCCCGCTCACCGCCCGGGACGGGGAGGAAGTGCCCGCTCACCACCCGGGACGGGGTGGAAGGGGGGAGCTCACCGGTCAGAAGATGATCTCGCCGGACTTCCGGCGGCTGCGCAGGAGGGCGACCGCCTCGTCGAGGATGTCGGCGGCCTCGGTCTCGCTGCGACGCTCCTTCACGTAGGCGAGGTGCGTCTTGTAGGGCTCGATCTTGGGCGCCGGCGGCGGGTTCTCGCTGTCCAGGCTGGCCGGCAGCCCGCACTTCGGGCAGTCCCACGACTCGGGCACGGCGGCCTCGATCGCGAACGTCACGACCGAGCGGTGGTCGTGACTGCAGAAGTAGGTGACGGTCTGCCGCGGCGCGGGGTGGGGGCC
>CAZDAO010000428.1:1652-3820 GCA_964503015.1 uncultured Nocardioides sp.
GCGCGGCCTCGCCACGCTCGGCCTCTCCCATGGGGCCAGCCCCGACACGACTCCCTCGAATCGCGTTTCCTCCACCAGCCACGACTGCTCCTTCTCCCCGGGGACCGGGGGTGTCAGTTGCCCTGGTAGGCCATGAGCAGGCCCAGGGCGATGATGCAGGCAAACCAGATGACGCCGACCCCGATCGTGAACCGGTCGAGGTTGCGCTCCGCCACCGACGATCCCCCCAGGCTGCTGGTCACGCCGCCGCCGAACATGTCGGAGAGGCCACCGCCGCGTCCCTTGTGGAGCAGCACCAGCAGAATCATGATCGCGCTCGCGATGACGAGCAGGATGGTGAAGAGCAGAATCACGAGCGGCAGCCTACGTCACGTCCATGACGGACCGGTGAGCGCCTCACAGGACCGGCATGTCGTAGAAGCGGCAGATGCCCCCGAACTCGTCGACCTGCAGGCTCGCGCCGCCGACCAGGCACCCGTCGACGTCCGCCTTGTCCATGATCCCGCCGACGTTGGCGGCCTTCACCGACCCGCCATAGAGGACCCGCAGGCCGTCGGCCGCGGCGTCGCCGTGGACCTCGCGGACCCGGTCGCGGATGGCCGCGCAGACCTCCTGCGCGTCGTCCGGGGTCGCCACCTCGCCGGTGCCGATCGCCCACACGGGCTCGTAGGCGACGACCAGGCCGGCGACCTGCTCGGCGGTGAACCCATCGAGCGAGCCGTCGACCTGCGTCAGCGTGAAGGGGACGTGCTCGCCCGCCTGGCGTACGTCGAGGCCCTCGCCCACGCACACGATCGGCGTCATGCCCGCTGCGAGCGCCTTGTGGGCCTTGCCGTTGACCAGCTCGTCGCTCTCGTTGTGGTACATCCGGCGCTCGGAGTGGCCGACCACGACGTAGGAGCAGCCCAGCTTCGACAGCATCGCCGCCGAGATCTCGCCGGTGTAGGCGCCGTTGTCGTGCACGGACACGTCCTGCGCGCCGTAGCGGATCGCGAGCCGGTCGCCGTCGACGAGCGTCTGGACCGAACGGAGGTCGGTGAACGGCGGCACCACGACCACCTCGACCTTGCTGTGGTCGTGGCGCTTGTCGGACAGGGTCCACGCGAGCTTCTGGACGAGCACCACCGCTTCCTGGTGGTTGAGGTTCATCTTCCAGTTGCCCGCCATCAGCGGGGTGCGCCCCTTGGGGGTGGTAGCCACGTGTCAGTCCCTCTCGAGTACGGCGATGCCCGGGAGCTCCTTGCCCTCCAGGAACTCCAGCGACGCGCCACCGCCGGTGGAGATGTGGCCGAAGGCGGCCTCGTCGAAGCCGAGCTTGCGCACCGCCGCGGCCGAGTCGCCGCCGCCGACGACGGCCAGGCCGTCGACCTCGGTCAGCGCCTGCGCCACGGCACGCGTGCCCTCGGCGAAGGCGTCGACCTCGAACACGCCCATGGGTCCGTTCCAGAACACCGTGCGCGCGTCGGCCAGGGCCGCGGCGAACGCGGCCGAGGACTCGGGCCCGATGTCGAGACCCAGCGCGTCGGCCGGGATCTCGCCGGCCGCGACGACGCGCGGCTCGGGCTCGCGGTCGCCCGACGGGAACGCGGTGTCGACCACCACGTCGGTCGGGAGCAGGATCTCGACCCCGCGGTCGGCGGCCTCGGTGAGGTAGCGCGTGCAGGTGTCGAGCTGGTCCTCCTCGAGCAGGCTCTTGCCGACCTCGTGCCCCTGGGCCTTGAGGAAGGTGAAGACCATGCCGCCGCCGATGAGGAGCTTGTCGGCCTTGTCGATGAGGTTGTCGATGACGCCGAGCTTGTCGGACACCTTGGAGCCGCCGAGCACCACGACGTAGGGGCGCTCGGGGTGCTCGGTGAGCCTGCGCAGCACGTCGACCTCGGCGGCGACCAGGCCGCCCATGGCGGACGGCAGCCGGAGCGCGACGTCGTAGACGCTGGCCTGCTTGCGGTGGACCACGCCGAAGCCGTCGGAGACGAAGGCGTCGGCCAGCTGCGCGAGCTGGTCGGCGAACGCGCCGCGGACGGCGTCGTCCTTGCTGGTCTCGCCGTCGTTGAACCGGACGTTCTCCAGCAGGGCGACCTCGCCGTCGGCCAGACCGGCGACGGTCTCGGTGGCGCTCGCCCCGACGGTGTCGGTGGCGAACGCGACCGGGCGACCGAGCAGCTCGG
>CAZDAO010000429.1:0-3792 GCA_964503015.1 uncultured Nocardioides sp.
GACCCTGTGCCAGCGGCTCGGCCTCGACCTCGGCTACAAGGACGTCGTCTTCCAGGGCACCCAGTCCCCGGTCCGGCTCGAGGGCCGCACCGAGCGCGTCGGGTTCTACAACACCTTCGTCGGCCGGGTGCCGGCCGGCGGCGCCGCACCCGACGGCGTACGGGTCGAGGCCGACGAGGCGACCGGCGACATCCACGCCATCTCCGGCCCGCACTACCGCGGCATCCAGTTCCACGCCGAGTCCATCCTCACCGAGAACGGCTACGACCTCCTCCACCGAGCCGTGCGCGACCTCCTCACCTGACCCCTCTCGTTGGTTGAGGTGCGAGGAGCGCCAGCGAATTCTTGGTGGTTGAGGTGCGAGGAGCGCCAGCGACGAGCCTCGAAACCCTCCGCTGCGCTGACGTCGTGGTTTCGAGGCTCGCTTCGCTCGCACCTCAACCACCGAGGAGTGACCCTCGCACCTCAACCACCGAGGAGTGACCCTCGCACCTCAGCCACCGAGGAGTGACCCTCGCGCCTCAGCCACCGAGGGGTCGCCTTCGGCGTGAAGTCGAGTACCGCGGGCGACATTTCTCGGCGTGGCAGGCAACCGAACGGGCCGCCACCACGTCACCCTGTACGAGCCGGGCTCGGCACATGACGGGGGAGACGTGCGACATCTGAAGCGAGCGCTGGCAGGCGTGTGCCTGCTCGGGCTGGTGGCCTGTGGAGGCGCCGGCGGTACGACGACGGGCGAGGACGTGCGCCCGCCGCACGAGACGGGCCGCGCCGAGCCCCTCGCGGACCTGCAGCCGGCCGCCCGAACGGCTGCACGGCCCAACATCGTCGTGGTGATGCTCGACGACTTCTCGATGGACCTCGTCCAGACGATGCGGTCGGTGCAGCGGATGCGGAAGGCCGGTGCCAGCTACCCGCACTCGTTCGTCACCGACTCGCTGTGCTGCGTCTCCCGGTCGAGCTTCTTCACCGGGCAGTACCCCCACCAGACCGGCGTACGGACCAACACGTCGAACAACGGGTCGTCGATGCTCGGCGGCTGGCCCGCCTACGACACCCACGGCAACCCCGAGCGGGCGTTCAACGTGCGGCTCCAGGAGGCCGGCTACACGACCGGCTTCGTCGGCAAGTTCCTCAACGAGTACGAGTGGTCGCCGGGGCGCGCACTGCCCCCGGTGGTGCCGGGCTGGTCGACCTTCAACACCGTCTTCGGGTCGGCCTACGACGGCTGGGACTTCGCCAGCACGTCGGTGTCCGGCGGCCGGCTCCAGGTGCGCCAGCACCCGGCGCCGCCGGCCTCGGCGAGCAACGCCGCGAAGGACCGCGCCTACGCCGGCACGGTGATCGGCGACCTGGCGATGGACTTCCTGGCCAAGGGCGAGGCGGGCGACGCGCCGTACTTCCTCGAGGTGGCGCTCTACGCGCCGCACAACCGCACCAACCCGGAGGGCCACTACGCCGGCGACCCGCTGTTCCCGCCGATGTTCCGCGACCGCACCGGCAAGCGCAGCTGCGGCCGGGTCGCGTGCGGCAAGCTCACCGTCGCCGACCTCCCGGGCTTCGGCGACGCGCGTGGCGACAACGTCCCGCGCTCGGCGAGGGGCAAGAAGCTGCGGGCCTGGAACACCACGGCCACGCTGCCCGCCGCGGTCGCCGTGCGCGACCTGCGCGACCGCGCGCGGATGGCGCAGTCGGCCGACCGCCTCGTGCAGCGCATCCTCCGGGCCGTGGGCCCCGACACCTACGTCGTGCTCACCTCGGACAACGGCTTCCACCTCGGCCAGAACGGGATGGGCCGCGGCAAGGGCACGCCGTACGACACCGACGTCAGGGTGCCGCTGCTCGTCACCGGTCCGGGCGTCGTGCCCGGCAAGCGCCGCGAGGTGACCAGCAACGTCGACCTCGCGCCGACCTTCGAGGAGCTCGCCGGGCTGCCGCCGGTGCCGTTCCGCAGCGGCGTCTCGATCGTGCCCACCCTCGGTCAGCCGAAGCTGGTGCGCCGGTCGTACGCCTTCCTCGAGCACACCCAGCAGACGTTGACCGGCGGCGACCCGGACGCCGCGTTCACCGGTTCCGAGCTCGACCGGATCCCGTCCTTCACCGCGGTGCGCAGCCGGACGGCGCTGCTCGCCCGCTTCGACCTCGACCCGCGGCCGGGCAGGCGGGAGTGGGGCTACGAGTACTACAGCTACCGCAACCAGCGGTTCGAGAAGCGCAACGAGGTCGCCAACCCGAAACGGCGTGAGGAGGTGGCGGCGCTGATGGCCCGGCTCCGCGCCTTCGACGGGTGCCGGGAGAAGGCCGACCAGCCGGTCTCGGAGGCCTGCCGCCTGCTGACCCAGTGAGCGGCCCCGAGACGGCGCGGTGAGTACCCTCGGCGCGTGACGCCGGACGTGATCGTGGTGGACCACCACGACTCCTACACGTGGAACCTGGTGCACCTCGTCGCCGCGGTCACCGGTGTCCTGCCGCGGGTCGTGCAGCACGACGAAGTCGCGACCGACGACGTCCTGCGGCACTCGCACGTGGTCCTCTCGCCCGGCCCGGGCCACCCGTCCGTCCCCACCGACTTCTCCGTCGGCAACGCCGTGCTGCTGGACGGCTCGCGGCCGGTGCTCGGCGTGTGCCTGGGCATGCAGGGACTGGTGACGGCGTACGGCGGCACGGTCGAGCGCGACGTGCCCGCGCACGGCGAGGTGGCGCTGGTCGACCACGACGGCGACGGCGTCTTCCGTGGGTTGCCGCAGCGCTTCCGCGCCGTGCGCTACCACTCGCTCGCGGCGGTCGAGCTCCCGGCGTGCCTCGTCGCCACGGCATGGGACGACGGCGTCGTGATGGGGGTGCGCCACCGCGACCTGCCGCTGGAGGGCGTGCAGTTCCACCCCGAGTCGATCCTCTCCGAGCACGGCGAGGCGCTGGTCAGGAACTTCCTGCGATGACCGACCCGGTCTCGTACTTCGCGTCCGTCGCGGCCGAGCACCGCAGGTGCTTCTGGCTCGACGGCGGCGGCGCCCGCGAGTGGTCGGGCCGCCGCTCGCTCATCGGCTGGCTGGCCGACGACGACGTCTCGCTGACCTTCTCGGCCGCCCGCCGCGAGGTGCGCGCCCACTCCGCGGGGTCGTCGACCGTGGTCGGCGACGACGTCTTCGCGGTGCTCGAGGAGTGGCTCCGCCCGGGGGAGCAGTGGTTCGGCTACCTCGGCCACGCCAGCCGTACCGACCTCCCCGCCTCCCCCGACCCCCTCCTCCCCGACGCGGTCTGGATGCGGTCGTCCTCGGTGCGGGTCTTCGAGCACCCCGCCCCCCACCACTCGGTGGTGGAGGTGCGAGCGGAGCGAGCCTCGAAGTCACGTCGACCACCGGAGGTCTCGAGGCTCGTCGCTGGCGCTCCTCGCACCTCGACCACCGAGGCAGCTCGGCCTTCGGCCGAGTACGCCGCCGCCTTCGCGACCGTCCAGGAGCACCTCCACGCCGGCAACTCCTACGAGGTCAACCTGACCCACCGCCTGACCCGCGAGGCCGACCTCGACCCGGTGACGGCGTACCTCCGGCTGCGCGAGCTCAACCCCGCGCCGTACAGCGGCTTCCTCCAGCACGACGTCGACGGCGCTCGGGCGTGGCTGCTGTCGAGCTCGCCGGAGAGGTACGCCCTGGTCACACCCGACCGGCAGCTGGAGACCAAGCCCATCAAGGGCACCACCCCGCGCGGCGCGACGACCGAGGAGGACGAGGCCCACCGGGTGCGGCTGGCCACCGATCCCAAGACGCGCGCGGAGAACCTGATGATCGTCGA
>CAZDAO010000430.1:0-3784 GCA_964503015.1 uncultured Nocardioides sp.
ATGCCGGTGGTCGACGTCGACCCCGCCTCGGTGCCGTACTTCTCCCTCATCGTCGTCCCCGGCGACAGCCTCGCCGCCGACCCCCACGGCCGAAGGAGTCATGCGCCGGTTGAGGTGCGAGCGCAGCGAGCCTCGAAACCACACCCTTCCTCGGTGGTTGAGGTGCGAGCGGAGCGAGCCTCGAAACCACACGCCCTCAAGGTCATCGGCCTCGGCCCCGGCCCCGACCGCTGGCTCACCCCGGAGGCGACGGAAGCCCTTGCCGAGGTGGACCACGTCGTCGGCTACGCGCCGTACGTTGCCCGCGTCCCGCAGCGCGAGGGCCTGACCCGCCACGCGTCCGGCAACACCGTCGAGGTCGACCGCGCCCGCCTCGCTCTGGAGCTCGCAAGCAAGGGCGAGAGGGTGGCGGTGGTGTCCGGTGGCGATGCGGGGGTCTTCGGGATGGCGAGCGCGGTGTTCGAGGCGGCGGCCGACCATCCGGGCGTACCCATCGAGATCCTGCCCGGCGTCAGCGCCGTCCAGGCCGTCGCCGCCAAGGCCGGCGCCCCGATCGGCGCGGACTTCGCGGTCGTGTCGCTGAGCGACCGGCTCAAGCCGTGGCCGGTGATCGAGAAGCGCCTGCACGCGATCGCCGAGGCCGACCTGGTGCTCGCGGTCTACAACCCCGCCTCGCGCAGCCGCACCACCCAGGTCGCCGACCTGCAGAAGCTGTTCCTCGAGCACCGCAGCCCCGACACCGTCGTCGTGGTCGGTCGCGACGTCGGCCGCGCCGAGGAGGCGCTGACCGTGACCACCCTCGCCGAGCTCGAGGCCGACACGATCGACATGAAGTGCCTGCTGATCATCGGCGCCTCGTCGACGCGCGTGACCGCGTCTGGACAGGTCTGGACGCCGAGGTTCGTGGAATGACGGTCCACTTCGTCGGCGCCGGCCCGGGCGCGGCCGACCTCATCACGCTGCGCGCGGCGTCGCTGCTCGCGGCCGCCGACGTCGTGCTCTACCCCGGGACCTATCTCGACGCCGAGGTCCTCGCCCACTGCCCCGGCGCGCGCCACGTCGACACCCAGCGCCTCGACCTCGACGAGATCACCGCGGTGATGGTGTCCGCAGCAGAGGAGGGCCAGGAGGTCGTCCGCCTCACCTCCGGCGACCCGTCGCTCTACTCCGCGCTCGCCGAGCAGACCGCCCGCCTCGACGCTGCCTGCGTCGCATGGGACGTGTGCCCGGGCGTCCCGGCGTACGCCGCCGCTGCCGCCGCCGTCGGCCGCGAGCTCACCGTCCCCCTGGTCGCCCAGTCGGTGGTGCTGACGCGGACCCAGGCGCGCTCGACGGCCATGCCGGAGACCGAGTCACTTGCCACCTTCGCCGCCACCCGGGCCACGCTCGTCCTCCACCTCGCGATCACGAAGACCCGCACGCTCGCATCGTCATTGGTCGCCGAGTACGGCGCCGACTGCCCCGCCGTCGTCGTCCATCGCGCGTCCCAGCCCGACGAGCTCGTCCTCCGCGGCACCCTCGCCGACATCGCCAACCAGGTCGAGGACGCCGGCCTCAAGCAGGCCGCGGTGATCCTGGTCGGCTGGGCTCTCGCCCGCGAGGGAGCCGAGTCCTGGCTCTACCAGGCCGACCGCCCGCGAGGCTGACACCTCTCGGTGGTTGAGGTGCGAGCGAAGCGAGCCTCGAAACCCCGCCCCCACCAACCTTCTCGGTGGTTGAGGTGCGAGCGCAGCGAGCCTCGAAACCACACGCCCGCACCCGCTGCCCAGGGCCCCCGCGCACGTCACGAGACGCCGACCTCACGCGTCCGGGTCGATGCTCCGATCCCGAGGCAACCCGAAGGGCCGGTCGGCGGGCAGGTTGACGCCTTCCTCGGTGCCCTCGACGACCGAGCACTCGCCACTCGGGACGGTGCAGGTGAGGAGGACCGGCGAGGTCCAGTCGACGTCCGAGCCGTCCCTCGACGGAGTGATCGCGACCACCGTGAGGTCGTCGATCCACCCACCGAGCCTCCACTCCTCCAGCGGCGGGCCGGACACGTCCGGCGAGCCGAGCGGGCCGGTCGCGTCGGGGACCGAGGTGGTGATCCGTTCGCCGTCGGCCGACTCCAGCACCGGCGTCGCGCCGAACTCCTGCGCCGGGATCTGCCACAAGCGGTCGGAGTTCCACAGGGGCGGCGTCCGGTGCAGGGACTGCCACCACTCGGTCTGACGGATCACGTCCCAGTCGAGCCGGTCGGTGGTCGAGTCGCCGGTCGACAGGTCGTAGGTGATGAGCTCGTCGAGCCCCGCGACGTACGCCGTCTGGTCCACGACCCCGAGCATGCCGACGGGCGCGTCCTCGTAGAGGTCCGTCCAGTCCACGTCGTCCGACCCGGACGGGACCAGGCCCTCGTCGCTGCGCACGACCACCTCGCCGGTGGTCACGTCGACCACGACCGCCTCGGCCGCACCGGCGCCCTCCTCGAGCCGGTCGATGAACGCCAGCCAGCGGCCGTCCGCGGACGTGGTCAGGCTCCCGATGGCGGGGTGCGCGTCGAGGTCCTCGATCCCGTCGCCGGTCGCCACCCTGAGCTGCGGCAGCCGGTTGCCCTCCAGGTCACCGGGCTCCGCGGACGCGAACCACACTCCCAGCCCCGCGACGACGTACGACCCGGCCAGGTCCCCGAGGTCGATGCTCGCCCCGGCGCCGAGGTGGACCGTGCTGCCACTCGCCCAGACCAGGCCGGCGCTGTCGACGGGCGTCGACGACGAGGGCCAGCGCTCGGCGCTCGGGCTCGGCTCGTCGTCGTCCCCGCAAGCGGTCGTCAGGACGAGCACCCCGACGAGGGCGGCAGCGAGCAGCGGTGTCCGAGGCATCACGAGACGAATCGTTGCAGGAAGCCGAAGAGCCCGTCGCTGCGCGAGTCGGCGTCCTCGTAGTCGTTGGCGGCCGCGATCAGTCCCGACGCCGTCGTGTCGGAGGAGAGCCGCGACTCCTCGATCCAGGTGGCGGTCGTGTCGACGTACGAGTCGACGGTCGACACCAACGCCCTGGCGCCCGGCGCGACGCCGAGGCTCGATGGCGGCAGGTTGAGCCGCGACACCCGCTGCTGCGCGCGGTCGAGCCCGCGCTCGGCGTCGGCGAACCACGCGCTGGCGGCCTGCAGCGTCGCCGGCACCACGTCGAATGAGCCGGAGAGCCCGAGCTCGTCGTACGGCGTGAGCGTCATGAAGGTGCCCGCCCACAGGTCGTCGGGGTCCTTGCCGTCGGGCGAGACGTAGGGCGAGGCCCCCGACTCGTGCGTCGTGACGAGGCCGCCCGGGAGCATCACCACGCCCTCCGACATGTTCGGGAGGTCGACGGTCCGTAGGGGGTCGGGCAGGGTGCCGCCACCGGTGATGTCGTCGAGGTTGTAGCTCTGCAGCTGGCTGGTCCGGTCGCGGCCCCACGAGGTGCTGAAGACGATCTCGTTGCCGCGCACCGCGATGCCCTGGGTCTGCGGCGGGATCGCGACGGGTCCCTGCTTGTCGCCCCAGCTCTTCGTCTCGGGGTCCCACGTGTAGGTGTACATCTCGCCGGGGCCGTCCTCCTCGAAGCTGCCGACGTACATCGTGTCGCCGCTGACGGTGGCCGCGGCGCCGGCTCCGACCGGCATCGGCGGACCGCTGGGCTGGACCGTGTCCGTCGGCGTCGCGCCGGTGAGCTGGGAGAGGGAGTACGGCACCATGGTCGGGTTGTCGGTGTCGCTCGAGGCGACCCACACCGTGCCGTCGTGCACGACCACTCCGCCGGCGTGGTTGGG
>CAZDAO010000431.1:0-3332 GCA_964503015.1 uncultured Nocardioides sp.
CGCCGGCTGGGCCGACAAGATCACCCAGGTCGTCGGCAACGCCAACCCCGTCGCCGGCCCGTTCTTCAACCTCTCCACGCCGGAGCCGAGCGGCGTCATCGCCGTGGTCGCCCCGCGCGGACCGCTGCTGGGACTGGTCAGCGTCGTCGCGCCGCTGATCGTCACCGGCAACACCGTCGTGGTGGTCGCCAGCGAGACGAACCCGCTGACCGCGATCACCCTCGGCGAGGTGATGGCCACCAGCGACCTCCCCGGCGGCGTGGTCAACGTGCTCACCGGCTCGCAGGCAGAGATCGCCCCGTGGCTCGCCTCGCACATGGACGTCAACGGCATTGACCTGACGGGCGTCGAGGACGCCGAGCTGGCGACCAGCCTCGAGGTGGCCGCGGCCGACAACCTCAAGCGCGTACGCCGCCCGGCACCCGGCACCGACTGGCTCGCCGAGCCCGACCTGGACCGGATGACGCGGTTCCTGGAGACCAAGACGGTCTGGCACCCGATCGGCGTCTGAGCCGACAGCACCGACCACGACGAAGGGCCCCGCGCAGCGCGCGGGGCCCTTCGTGCGTCGTGTCCTAGCGGTTGATCAGCGCGGAGGCGAGCACCCCGAGGATCTCGTTGGGGTTGTTCACCAGGTAGTTCTGCCCACCGGTCGCCGCGGCGATCTGGTCGAGCTCACCGGTGTCGGCGTCCTGCGAGATGCCGATGATGATCACCTTGACCGGCTTGGCGGGGTCGCGGATCGACTTGAGCTGGTTGACCAGCGACTCGAGCGTCAGCGAGCTGGAGTCGTCGCTCGCGCCGTCGGTGAAGATCACCACGGAGTTGAACCAGGCCGGGTCCCACTTCTCCTGCGCGTGCTTGTAGGCCGCCAGCGTGGTGTCCATGACGCCGGTGCCGCCCTTGACGCGGCTGAGCAGCTTCTCCGCCTCCGCCCGGACCACGTCGCCGTGGGTCTGGCCGTCGCCCGCGGGGGCGTCGAGGCGGTCGAGGGCGGCGTACTCCTCCCACGAGGCGCCGTTGGCGCCGCGGTTCTTGGAGAAGCCCCAGATGCCGATGCGCGCCTGCGCCGGGAAGGCGTCGAGCGCCACCTGCGAGGCCTGGACGGCCAACCCGATGCGGGTGGTGTCACCGATCGCCAGCTTCATCGAGCCGGACAGGTCGACGACCGCGAGGATGCTCGAGGGCACCGACAGCACGCGCCACTGGCGGAGCGTGTCGTCGGTGGTCTTCTGGGGCACCTTGGCGAGGATCTTGGAGTCGCCCATGCCGATGCCCTCGGGCAGCGGGGCGCCGTCGGGACCACGCAGCTCGGCCTCGGCGATCGCGTCGACGCCGGCGCCGGAGGTGAACCAGCGGGCGATCGCGCGACCGACCCGGGCGGAGAGGTCACCGCCCGAAGCGAGGATGTCCTTGCTGCCGCGGTTCACGTCGATCAACGGGTACTGCAGCATCGGCACGCCGGTCGCCGGGGCGACGAGCGTGAGCTGGTCGTTGCTGCGGCGTGCCGCCAGGTAGGCCTGCTCGGTCGCGGGCACCAGCTGGGTGCTGGTGGCGGAGATGGTCGTGAGGTCGGTCTCGGAGCTGCCACCCGCCACGGCGCGCTCGCCGTAGGTCTGGGCGACCGGGACGGTCTTCTCCTCGATCGACTGCGGGGTCTCGCCCGTGGCCTTCATCTCGGCGTACGGCGCCAGCAGCGCCAGCGCGGACGCGCCCTGGGCACTCGGGTCCGCCATGGCCAGGCTGCCGCCGTCCAGGGCCGCGGCCCACGAGCGGGGCGCCTCGGCAGCAGGACCGCCGACGAGGCCGACTGGCGTCTGGGCGAGGACGTCGGCCAACGGGGTGCCGGTCCAGCCGGCGGAGGTGAGCTGCCCCTTCCAGGTCGGGCTGTCCGGGATCCAGATCTCGGGGAGCTCGGCGTTGGGGTCGGCCAGCAGCGCCACGACGTCCTTCACGGTGCCGGAGGTGACCACGACGTCGATGCACGGCTCGTCGGCGTTGACGTCCTTGACCGCCTGCTTCACCAGGCCCTCCATCACGGGGGCGGTGGTGAGCGTCACCTTCTCGGAGACGCAGTCGGCGGCCTCGCTGTCGTCGCCGCCACGGAGGGCGAAGAAGCCGACCAGGCCGATCACCAGCAGCAGCGCGAGACCGACGAGCAGCAGCGGGCTGCCGGCCAGGCCGGAACGCGACCTGGCGTGCTCGGTGTTGTCCGCGCTTTCGGGCGCGGGAGTCGAGTCGTCAAGACTCATTGGAGTCCTCCCACAGGAGCTGTCAATCAGGGGTCTGGGCGAGACTAATCTCCCGCCTGTCCGTCCGTGGCCGAACAACGAAACGAGTCAGTAACAAATGACACACGCCCAGGTGGTCGTCCTGGCCGGTCCCAGCGGCGCCGGGAAGTCCCGCCTCGCCGAGCGCCTCGGCCTGCCGGTCCTCCGCCTCGACGACTTCTACAAGGACGGTGACGACCCCTCGCTCCCCCGGATCGTCTCCGGGGCCAACGCCGGACTGGTCGACTGGGACCACCCCGACTCCTGGCACCGGGACGACGCCCTCGCCTCGCTGCGCGAGCTGTGCGCCACCGGCCGGAGCGAGGTGCCGGTCTACGAGATCGCCCGCAACGGACGCTGCGGCTCCCGCGCGGTCGACCTCGGCGGCCACACGCGGTTCGTCGCGGAGGGGATCTTCGCGCCCGACGTGGTCGCCACGTGCCGGGAGGAGGGCATGCTCGCGGCGGCGTACTGCATCACCCAGCACCCGCTGGTCACCTTCTGGAGGCGCCTCACCCGCGACCTGCGCGAGCATCGCAAGCCGCCCCTCGTCCTCCTGCGCCGCGGGGTCGCCCTGATGCGCGACCAGCAGCGGGTGGTCGCGCACGCGCTCCGGCAGGGCTGCCGACGGGCCACCGGCGACCAGGCCTATGCCGAGCTGGCCGGGCCGCTGGGTGACCGGTCATGAGCGAGCCGTCATGAGGCTGCGGCAGCCTGACCGCCGCTCCTGCGGACCCGCCTCGCTGGTGATGGCGCGACGGCTGGTGGATCCGCGCTACGCGGAGCTGGTCGACGACCAGGAGGCCTTTGCGCGTGAGGCCACCACGCTCCACCGTCGGCTGACCTCGCTCTCCGACGTAGGCGGCCGCTGGCAGGTGCCGTGGCTGCGCGCCGTCGGCACCGCGCCGTGGGCGGCGGCGCGCGACCTCGGCCTGGTCACCGGCGTGCCGTACGCCGTGCGCCCGGTGCGGCTGGGACGTCGCGTGTGGCCGCACCTGGCCGCGGGGGGGCCCCCCCCGGCGGGGCGGGGGGGCGGGGGCCGCCGCCGGGGGGCCCCGCCCC